>JAEWKY010000115.1 GCA_023457615.1 Actinomycetes bacterium
CGGCGCCGCGGTCGACCGCAACTGCGCGAGCCTCCATCCGGCGAAGCTCGTGCGGGGCCTCGCCTCGGCGCTCGAGGCCCGCGGCGTCCGCCTCCAGCGCACGGAGGTGACGGGGGTCGCGACGGGGCGCGTGACGACGACCCGGGGCGCCGTGACCGCCGAGCACGTCGTCGTGGCGACCGAGGGCTACACCGCCACGTTCCGCGCGACGCGCCGCCGCATCCTGCCGCTCTACTCGCTCATGATCGCGACCGAGCCGCTGCCGGCCGAGTTCTGGGAGTCCGCGAGGATCGAGCGCGGTCAGACCTTCACCGACTACCGGCATCTGCTGGTCTACGGTCAGCGCACGGCCGACGATCGGGTGGCGTTCGGCGGTCGCGGGGCGCGCTACCACTGGGGCAGCGCCATCCGCCCGGAGTACGACCGCGTCCCGCGTGTCTTCGAGCATCTGCGCCGCGCGCTCGTCGAGCTCTTCCCCGCGGCGGCCGACGCCGCGATCACGCACCGCTGGGGCGGGCCGCTCGGCGTCCCCCGCGACTGGCACGCGTCCGTCGCGTACGACCGCGTCTCCCGCCTCGGCCGGGCCGGCGGCTACGTCGGCGACGGGCTGTCGACGACGAACCTCGCCGGGCGCACGCTCGCCGACCTCGTCACGGGCGCGGACACCGAGCTCACGCGGCTCCCCTGGGTCGGTCACGAGTCGCCGAGCTGGGAGCCCGAGCCCCTGCGCTTCCTCGGCGCGAACGCCGGGATGCTCGCGATGCGGATCGCCGACGCCGAGGAGCGCCTCACCGGCCGGTCGTCGCTCGTCGCCCGGGCGATGGGCCCGCTCGTCGGCCACTGACGCGACCCTCCCCACCCGGATGACGCCGTGGGACGACGGATTCGGAATATCGTTGTCGTGTCATCCATTGTTATTGACATGACAACTATCGAGACCCTGTCCACCCATCCGAACTTCGTCGCGGGCACGTGGAAGCTCGACCCCACGCACTCCACGATCGCCTTCACGGTCAAGCACCTCGCGATCTCGAAGGTGCGCGGCTCGTTCGAGAAGTTCGACCTCACGATCGTCACGACGCCCGACGACTCGGACGGCATCCACAGCATCGAGGCGGTCATCGACGTCGCGTCGGTCAACACCAACCAGGCACAGCGCGACGCGCACCTGCGCACGAGCGACTTCTTCCTCGTCGACGAGCACCCGACCGCCGAGTTCCGCTCGACGGGCGGCACGTGGGACGGCGACGACTTCACGATCGTCGGGGAGCTCACCCTCCGCGGCGTCACGAAGGAGGTCGTGCTGACGGGCGAGCTCGGCGGCGTGACCACCGACTCCTCCGGCGCCACCCGGGCCGGCGCGTCGGCGACGACGACGATCAACCGCCACGACTTCGGCGTCAGCTGGAACGCCGCGCTCGAGGCCGGCGGCCTCACGCTCGGCGACGACGTCAAGCTCGACATCGACGTGCAGGTGATCCTGCAGCCCGCCGAGTAGCCCTCGATTCCCTTCGTCCGTGCGAGCTCCGGCCTCCGGATCGCACGGACGACGGGAATCCCCGGGGTCAAGCCCCCGCCACGCCGGCGTCGCCGCGCCTAGCGTCGGATCATGAGCACCTTCGCCGCACCCCGCACCTCCGCGGCCCGCACGTCCGCGCCGCGCACGTCGGCGCCGCGATCGATCCTCGCGCTCGTCGCGTTCCTCGCGATCGCCTACGCCGTGGCCGCGCTCGGGAGCCTCGCGACCCTCACGCACGTCGACGGCTGGTACGCCGACGCCGAGAAGGTGTTCTGGACGCCCCCGAACGTCGTGTTCGGGCCGGTCTGGACCGTGCTCTACGGCGTGATGTCGGTCGCCGCGTGGCTCGTCTGGCGCGAGCGCGACCGCGTCGACGTGCGGCGCCCGCTGACCCTCTACGTCGCGCAGCTCGTGCTCAACGCGCTGTGGACGCCCGTGTTCTTCGCGCTCTACCCGACGATCGGTGCGACCGCGCTCTGGATCGCGGCGGCGATCATCGTCGCACTCGACGTCATGGTGCTGCTCACGATGCTGTCGTTCTGGCGCGTACGACGCGTCGCGGCCGTGCTGCTCATCCCGTACTGGGCGTGGGTGCTCTACGCGACGACGCTCGACGTCGGCGCCGCCGTGCTCAACCCGTAGGCGACGGCTCGAACCCCTCGCGGATCCGCTCGATGCGCTCGGCGAACCGCGACCACAGCTCGGGATGGGTCGCGAGATAGCGGCGCTCGGCCCGGATCGCCTCGACCACGTCGCGTCCCACGTCGTCGGGCTCACGCCAGCGGAGCCAGTCGAATCCGCGCTCCTCGAGGTCGACGTCGACGAGGTTGCCGCGGTCCGCGCGCGAGCGCTGGCTGTCGGCGATCCGGGTGCGGGTCGGGCCCGGGAAGACGATGGTGACGCGCAGCCCCTCCTCGGCGTGCTCGGCGGCGAGCGACTCCGCGAGCGCCACGACCGCGGCCTTGCTCGCGGCGTAGGCGCCCAGTCCGGCCGTCGGGGCGAGCGCGGCCATCGAGGCGATCACGACGAGGTGCCCGCCGCCCTCGGCGCGTCGCAGCTGCGGGAGGAACGACGAGACGGTGTGCACGACCCCGAGGAGGTTCACGCCGAGCAGCCAGGTCCAGTCGCCCGGCGACATCTCCGCGATCGGAGCACCCGAGCCGATGCCCGCGTTCGCGACCACGATCGCCGCCCCGCCCTCGTCCGCCGCGCGCCGGGCGAGCTCCGCCACCGCGGCC
>JAEWKY010000116.1 GCA_023457615.1 Actinomycetes bacterium
CGGCCTGTGACGCCGGGGGAGCGCTGGCTCGACCTGTGCGCGGGACCCGGCGGCAAGGCGGCGCTGCTCGCGGCGGAGGCGGCCCGCGGCGGTGCGTCGCTCGTCGCCAACGAGCTCGTCCCTGCCCGGGCCGGTCTCGTGCGCGCAGCCCTCGAGGTGCTCGACCCGGGGCCCGAGGTCGTCGAGGGCGACGGCGCGCGGTTCGGCACGACGCATCCCGGCGGCTTCGACCGGATCCTGCTCGACGCGCCGTGCACGGGGCTCGGTGCGCTCCGGCGCCGGCCGGAGGCGCGCTGGCGCAAGCAGCCCGGCGATGTTCCGGGGCTCGTCGGCCTGCAGACCCGCCTGCTCGACGCCGCGATCGCGGCCCTCGCCCCGGGCGGTCTGCTCGCCTACGTGACCTGCTCGCCGCATCCCGCCGAGACGCGCGACGTCGTCGCCTCGGCGCTCGACCGCCATCCCGGCATCGAGGCGCTCGACACCCGCGCCGTCGTGCGGGGGATCGCGACGGCGGACCTCGGCGACGGGGTCGGGCCCGCGTTGCAGCTGTGGCCGCACCGACACGGCACCGACGCGATGTTCGTGCAGCTGCTCTCTAAGGTGGACGCGTGACCCCGCGCATCGAGCCGAGCATCCTCTCCGCGGACTTCGTGAACCTCGAGGCCGACATCGCCCGCATCGCGAGCGCCGACGCCGTGCACGTCGACGTCATGGACAACCACTTCGTGCCGAACCTCACCTTCGGCCCGCAGATGGTGGGCCGCATCCAGACGGTCTCGCCGATCCCGCTCGACGTGCACCTCATGATCGCCGACGTCGACCGGTGGGGGCCGGGATACGCCGAGCTCGGGGCGTTCTCGGTCACGTTCCACGCCGAGGCGACGGGCGACCCCGTCGCGCTCGCCCGCCGCCTACGGCAGATCGGGTCGCGGGCGGGCCTGGCCGTGAAGCCGGGGACCGCGATCGACCCCTACCTCGAGCTGCTGCCGGAGTTCGACCAGTTGCTCGTCATGACCGTCGAGCCCGGCTTCGGCGGCCAGAGCTTCCTGGCCGACATGATGCCCAAGGTCGCCGCGGCCCGCGCCGCGATCGACGCGGCGCGCGTCGACGTCTGGCTCCAGGTCGACGGCGGCATCGCGCTCGACACGATCGGACGGGCGGCGGAGGCGGGCGCCGACACGTTCGTCGCGGGGTCCGCGGTCTACGGCGCGGCGGATGTCGAGGCGGCGATCGCCGACCTCCGGGATGCAGCCGCGCGGCACGCGCACTGAGGCGCCCGTGCGACGCGCGGCCCGACTCCTCGTCCTCGACGAGCACGACGCGCTGCTTCTCCTCGAGGGACGCGACCCTTCCGCGCCGGATGCCGGGACGTGGTGGTTCACCCCCGGGGGAGGGCTCGAGGGCGACGAGAGCTTCGAGGAGGCGGCGCGGCGCGAGCTGCTCGAGGAGACCGGCGCGATCGCCGGAGTCCTCGTCGAGATCGGGGAGGAGCAGACGGTCGACTTCCGGCTCGACGACCTCCGCTTCGTGCAGACCGAGCGGTTCTTCGCCATGCGGCTCCCGCGCTTCGACCCGGTCGCCACGAAGTTGACCGAGCTCGAGCGGCGCTCGCATCTCGGGTGGCGATGGTGGACCCGCGCCGACCTCGACGCCGAGCACCCCGTCGCCTATCCGGACGACCTCCGGGAGCGGTGGGAGTCGGCGGTCAGGGCCACGGCTCTCTGATTGACTGGAGGGATGACTGACAAGACCAAGCCGGAGATCGACTTCATCGAGGGGCCGGCGCCGACCGAGCTCGTCATCACCGACCTCGAGGTCGGCGACGGGGCCGAGGCGACGCCCGGCGCGAGCGTCCAGGTGCACTACGTGGGCGTCGACTTCGAGTCCGGCGACGAGTTCGACTCGTCGTGGAGCCGCGGGGAGTCGATCGAGTTCCCGCTCAACGGACTGATCCGCGGCTGGCAGGAGGGCATCCCGGGCATGAAGGTCGGCGGTCGTCGCCAGCTCGTCTGCCCGCCCGAGTACGCCTACGGGCCGGTCGGCGGCGGACACCGTCTCTCGGGCCGCACGCTCGTGTTCGTGATCGACCTCCTGGGCGTGAAGTAGCCGCGCCCTAGACCCAGGGCAGTTCCAGCAGCTGGCCGTCGCCCGCCGGGGGCACCACGAGAACCCCGGTGGCGGCGGCCAGTCCGCGCATCATGGCCGACCCGGTCCACGACACCTCGTCGAGCCCCGCGCGCACGGGCACGAGACGGGTGGCCTCCGGATGCCGCCGCACCGAGTCCGGCACGGGAAGCGTCGGCGGGGTCGGCACCCGCCGACCGGTGAATCCCGCGACGAGCACGTCGCCGAGCGACAGCAGGCCGAGCATCGCCGCGAGGGGATTGCCGGCGAGGCCGAGCACGAGTCTCCCGTCGGGCAGTCGGGCGAGCAGCGTCGGCCCGCCCGGGCGCGACGAGAGCCCCGGCACGAGGTAGTCGGCGCCGAGCTCGTCGAGCGCCCGGCGCACGTGGTCGGCGTCGGACCCGCCGGTGCCGCCCGTCGTGACCACGAGATCGGCGTCGGCGTCGTGGATCGCGGCCACGGTCGCCCGACGGTCGTCGCCGATCCGCACGGACGCCGTCGGCGTCGCGCCCAGCAGCGCCAGGATCGGGGGGATCGTCGCACCGAAGCTGTCGCGCACGCGTCCCGCCGCGGGGACGCCGGAGAGCACGACCTCGTCGCCCGTGAACACGGTGAGGACGCGTGGGGCGACGGCGACGTCGAGCGCGTCGGCCGTCGCGGCGGCGGCCAGGGCGAGGTGGACGGGGGAGAGCACGGTCCCCGCGGCGACGAGGGTCTCGCCCGCGCGGGCCTCCTCCGCGGGCGGGCGCACGTGGTCGCGGCGGCTCCGAGC
>JAEWKY010000117.1 GCA_023457615.1 Actinomycetes bacterium
CCCTCTCGCATCTGGTCGGGGTAACAGGATTTGAACCTGCGGCCTCGTCGTCCCGAACGACGCGCGCTACCAAACTGCGCCATACCCCGTTGTCCGCGCACCGCGGCAACCTGTCAAGGATAGCCGACGGGAACGAGAGTCAGAACCACCGCCTCCGGCGGGCAGGCGAACCGCACGGGTGCGTAGATCGATGTGCCGAGACCCGCCGACACGTTGAGCAGCGCCGACCGCTGGGCACCATTCCACACCGAGAGACCCTGTGCCTGCGAGCGCGGGACGTCGCAGTTGGTCACGAGCGCGGGGAGACCCGGGATGCGCACCTGGCCGCCGTGGGTGTGTCCGGCGAGCACGAGGTCGGCGCCCTGCGTCGTGAGCGCGTCGAGCACGCGACGGTAGGGCGCGTGGGTGACGCCGAGCCGGAGCGCGGCGCCGTCTCCGGCATCCCACTCCACCGTCTCGCGCAGCTCCTCGATCGCGCCCGGCAGCTCGTCGAGACGGTCCCAGCCGCGGTGCGCGTCGGCCGTGCCGAACAGCTCGAGGCGATGACCCCGCAGCTCGAGCGCGCGCGCGGCGTTGTCGAGGCTCAGCCAGCCGAGCTCGTCGACGAGGAAGCGGTCGAGAGCGTCGGTGTCGAGCTCGGGCGCGTAGCGCCTGCCCTGCGAGGGCCCGGCGAAGTAGCGGAGCGGGTTCTTGAACACCGGTCCGACGTAGTCGTTGGAGCCGTGCACGAACACACCGGGCACGCCGCGGAAGATCTCGTAGGCCCGCCGCACGCCGACGAGGGCGTCGACGTGACCGAGCGTGTCGCCGGTCTCCACCACGAGGTCGGGCTCGAAGCGCGCGAGCGAGCGGATGAACTCCTGCTTCGCCCGCTGCCACGGCGCCATGTGCAGGTCGCTGAGGTGCAGGATCGTGAGCGGGCGGGCGCCCGGCTCGAGGATCGGCAGCGTCTCGTGGCGCACCGTGAAGCGCGTGCGCTCGACGAACACGCCCCAGGTGAGCGCGCCGAGCGCGGCGGCGGTCGTCAACCCGAGGGCGACGCCCGCCGCGCGCGCGCGGGTCACGGGCAGGCCGGTCCGCCGTAGTACCGGATGGTGACGGTCGTGTTCTCCGGGTTGCGGAACGTGCCCGCCGCCGGATCCTGCGACGTCACCGAGTTCATCGCGGGCGGAGGAGTCTCGTCGCCGAGGTCTTCGTCGTCGACGCACTCGTCGTCGACGTCGAACCCTTCGGCGGTCAGTGTCGCCGTCGCGGCGACCCGATCCTCGCCGACCACGTTCGGCACGGGCTTCGCGAGCCCGTTGCTCGTGAACACGCGGATCGTCGTGCCGCGCGGCACATCAGTTCCCACCCCGGGCTCGGTCGACACGACCGTGCCGGCGGGGAGGTCGGAGTCGACGGTGCCGCCGTCCTCGAAGACGAGCTCGACGACCTCGATGGCGTTCTTCGCCTGCTCGAGGGTGCCGCCCACGACGTTCGGCACCTGCACCGGGGTGCCGGTGAGAAGCCGCGGATCGGGCGCCGGGAACGCCGTGCCCGAGTAGTAGCCGTCGATCGTCTGCGCGATCGGCTTGAAGATGCGGTGACGCAGCTGGCCGGCCTGCACGCCGTTGACGCGGATGTTGCGCAGCGCCTGCTCGCCCTGCACGTTGCCGACCCAGACCGCGGTCGAGACGGCGGTCGACGAGCCGACCATCCAGGTGTGGATGGACCCGTTGGTCGTGCCGGTCTTGCCGATGTAGGGGGTGCCGTCGTTCGGGTTCGACGCGGAACCCGTGCCGCCCATGACCGCCTCCATCGCGTAGGCCGCGGTGTTCGCGACCTCCGGTGTGACGAGCGACTGACTGCAGTTCGGGGTCTCCCCGGCGAGCGGCTCGCCCGTCGAGACGACGATGACGGCGTCGATCATGCGGGGCACGCAGTAGACGCCCTGGTTCGCGATCGCGGCGTAGGCCGCCGCCTGCTGGAGCGGCGCGATGCTGTTCTCGCATCCACCGATCGAGCACGAGGGACGCGTGTAGAGCGGCGTCTTGTTGTCGCCGTTGTGCACGCCGATCGACTCGGCGAGCTTGCGGATGTCGCACTGGTCCACGGCCTTGGCCATCTGGATGAACACCGAGTTCACCGAGCCGGCCGTGCCGCGCCGCACATCCCACGAGCCCTGCTCGTTGGAGTCGTTGCGGAAGTCGTACTTGCCGCCCCACGGCGGTCCCTGGAGCACGCCCGAGGCGCTGAACTGCGCCTCGCAGGTGTCCGTGAACTCGGCCTGGTTGACCTCGCGGATGCTCGCGTTGAAGTGCTCGCCGACGCCGCGGCCCGCGTTGAGGAACGCGAGGAGCACGTACGGCTTGTACGTCGATCCGGGCTGGAAGCCGATCGATCCGCCGTGCTTGGAGTCGACGGCGAAGTTGACCGCCGAGCGCGTCGAGTCGACGGCCGTCGTCTCGGGATCGTTGTCGAACGTCTTGTTCTGAGCCATCGAGATGATGCGGCCCGTGGTGGTCTCGACCGAGACGGCCGCCGCGCCGAGGAGGAAGCGATCCTCGCTGGCCGGCGCCCACTCGTTCACCGTGCGGTACGCCTCGTTGTGCACGCGCAGGTCGATCGACAGGCGCAGCTGGTAGCCGCCGCGATCCCACGCCGCCTGGCGCTCCGCGGGGGTCGTGCCGAGCGAGGCGAGGTCCTGCACGGCGCGCACCGCGTAGTCGCAGACGAAGCCGTAGCCGGTCTGCGCGTTGCGGCAGCCGACGCTCGCGGCCTGCGGGTTGATGAAGTTCTCGTCGACGGGGATCGCGATCGCCTCGTCGCGCTCCGCCTTCGTGATGCAGCCGTACTTCGCCATCGCGGTGAGCACGACGTTGCGGCGGTCCTGGTTGGCCGGGAAGTGCTCGGGATCGCTCAGGTCGCGGAGGTTGGGGTACTGCACGATCGCGATGAGGCTCGCAGCCTCCGCGATCGTGACGTCGGCCGCGCTCTTGCCGAAGTACTCGTGCGCGGCCGCCTGCACGCCGTAGGTGTTGCCGCCGAAGCCGGCGATGTTGAGGTAGCCCGCGAGGATCTCGTCCTTCGTGTAGCTCTTCTCGAGCCCGATCGCGAGCTTCATCTCCTTGATCTTGCGATCGAGGGTCGGGTCGAGCGCCTTCGCGATCTCGTCGCGACGCTGCTGCTCGGTGTAGTCGGGGTTGTTGAGCGCCTCCTGCTGGAGGATGTTGCGCACCGTCTGCATCGTGAGCGTCGAGGCGCCGCCCGCGCCGTCGTCGCCCGTGATCTGGCCGATCGCCGCGCGCACGAGCGACGGGGCGTCGACGCCGCCGTGGTCGTAGAAGCGGCGGTCCTCACCGGCGATCGCGGCGCACTCGAGGTAGTCGCTGATCTCCTCGAGCGTCACCTCCTCGCGGTTCTGCTTGTAGATCGTCGCGACGTTGACCCAGTCGCCGGGCTCGCCCTCGGGGATCGTGAAGTCGCGCACGGCGATCGTGTTCTGCTGGGCGCCCGAGTCGAGCTGGATGTACTCGGGGAGGGAGTTGAAGATACCGACCGTGTTGTTGGCGGTGATGCCGGTGACGGCGAGGGCGGGGGCGACCATGACGGTGACGAGCACCCCGGCTGCGGCAGAGAATCCGAGCGTTCCGACGATGGCCGTGAACAGACTCGTCCCTGAGGATTTCTGGGCGGGCATAGGCTAAAGGGTACGCGACAGGTCGCGCCCCGAACCTGAATGGATGCCTTGCAATGGCCACGTGGGAATACGTCACGACACCGCTCCTGATCCACAACACGACGGCGATCCTCAACACCTGGGGCTCCCAGGGCTGGGAGCTCGTGCAGATCGTCACCGGACCCGAGGGCGGACTCGTCGCCTACCTCAAGCGCCCCCTGGGGGCCGCCGAATGAGCACCGTCGCCGCCCGTCTCGCCGAGCTCGGCGTCGAGCTCCCCGCCGTCGCGAAGCCCGTCGCCGCCTACGTCCCGGCGGTCGTGACCGGCAACCTCGTCTACACCTCCGGCCAGCTCCCCTTCGTCGACGGCGCCCTGCCCGCGACGGGCAAGCTCGGGGCTGCCGTCGAGCCGGCGGACGGCAACGCCTACGCCCGCCTCGCCGCCCTCAACGCCCTCGCCGCGATCGATCAGGCCATCGGGTCGCTCGACCGCGTCACGCGCATCGTCAAGGTCGTCGTCTTCGTCGCGAGCACGCCCGACTTCACGGGTCAGCCCGGCGTCGCGAACGGCGCCTCCGAGTTCCTCGGCGAGGTCTTCGGCGAAGCCGGCCGTCACGCGCGCAGCGCCGTCGGCGTGCCCGTGCTCCCCCTGGACTCCCCCGTCGAGGTCGAGGTCATCGCCGAGTTCGCCTGACCCTCGCCCGGGCGCATTTCTCGCGGGGCGTTTCTTCGGGTGGGTGCGTTTCTCGGGAGCTCGGGTGCGTTTCTCCGGAGCTTCGGTGCGTTTCTCCGGAGTCTCGAGCATGAGCGCCCGAGAATCCCGGCACCCGACGGTGCCGATGGAGGAAAACTCCGGAGAAACGCACTCAGGCCGTGACCGTGCGCAGGTGGTCGCCCCGCTCCAGCGCGGCGCGGATCCGCGCGGCGCAGCCCGGCCAGTCGCCGGTGATCTGGCGGTAGCTGAGGCGGATGGTGACGTAGCCGTGAGTGCCGAGCAGGCGGTCGCGCTCGCGATCGATCTCGAACGCGGTCCCTTCGTGGTAATGACGGCCGTCGGTCTCGATCACGAGAGAACGGCCGATCAGGAAGTCCACCTCGAGTCCCGCGAGACGTGCATGCAGTCGGTGAAGGATGCCGTGCTCCAGCAGCCAGAGACGCACGATCGACTCGAGGCCCGAGTCGGTGAGGCCGTCGACCGCCGCGGCGGGAATGCTCAGTCGCGCCGGCAGCGTCCGCAGCAGATCGTGGACCGCAGCGACCGAGACGAGGCCGAGCCGGCGTCCGGAATCCGCCATCGCGACGCCCAGCATCCGATCGCAGGCGAGGAAGGTCTGCCGGATCGCTTCGAGAGGCGACTCTCGCCACGACTCCGGCCCCCGCGTCCCCTTCCGCCAGTGCGGGACGATCCTGAGCTCGCCGAGTGCCTTGTTGACCGGGTACTGGAGGCGTCGGCCCGGACGGGCGACGTTGCCGTGCGGTGACCAGCTCACGTGGATGTCGTCGTCGAGCCCGGTCCACATCCCGAAGCTCCGCGCAGCGGACACCGCACCGACACGGCCGCCCAACGCGATCGCGATGCGCTGCTCGAATGGAACGCCGGGACGGCAGTACCAGGCCCGCCGCAACCGGAGCATCGAGCCGGCGCGGACGGCCGCGGCGATCTGCCGGGGGGACCATCCGAGCGCGAGCAGCTCGTCGCGCGTGACGATGGCCGGCCCCTCCTGCATGGGGAGAGACTGGCTCCTCACACCATCGTGCGCGGACGTTCATCGGAGTTGTGGGGACGGCGCTCCGCGTGAGTCGATCGGGAGGAGTGCGCTTCTCCGGAGTTCCTCGTCGCCTACCGAGCAACTCGCCCGGAAACCCGGGGCATCCGGCATGAACCTCCGGAGAAACGCACCGATCCTCCGGAGAAACGCACCCGGGTCAGTCCTCCGCTGCGGCTCGATCCGACTGGTAGCGGTCGGCGATCGCCTGCATCACGGAGGTGTCGGCGAGGGTGGTCGTGTCGCCGATGTCGCGACCCTCGGCGACATCCCGCAGCAGGCGGCGCATGATCTTGCCCGAGCGGGTCTTCGGCAGCTCGGTGACGAGGTGCAGCTCCCGGGGGCGGGCGATCGCGCCGATCGACGTGGCGACGTGCGCGCGCAAGACGCTCGCGGCATCCTCGAGGTCGGCGAACCGCTGCTTGAGGATCACGAACGCGACGACCGCCTGGCCCGTCGTCTCGTCGGAGGCTCCGACGACCGCGGCCTCGGCGACCGCCTCGTGCCCGACGAGGGCCGACTCGATCTCGGCGGTGGAGAGCCGGTGGCCCGACACGTTCATGACGTCGTCGACGCGGCCGAGCAGCCACAG
Organism: Actinomycetes bacterium; assembly: GCA_023457615.1. Classification (GTDB taxonomy): domain Bacteria; phylum Actinomycetota; class Actinomycetes; order Actinomycetales; family Microbacteriaceae; genus Pseudolysinimonas_A. The sequence continues at coordinate 6,017 of JAEWKY010000117.1, forward strand.
GTCGCCGTCGTCGTCCAGCCGGGCGCCGTCGCCGGCGAAGTAGGCGCGACCGCCGAACTTCTCCCAGTACGTCTCCTTGTAGCGGTCCATGTCGCCCCAGATGCCGCGCAGCATCGACGGCCACGGCTCGGTGATGACGAGGAGTCCGCCCTGACCGTTGCCGACGATCCCGCCTTCGTCGTCGACGACGTCGATGCGGATGCCGGGCACGGGCACCTGCGCCGAGCCGGGCTTGAGCGAGGTGATGCCGGGCAGCGCGCTCACCATGATCGCGCCCGTCTCGGTCTGCCACCACGTGTCGACGATCGGCGCGGTGCCGCCGCCGATGACGTCGCGGTACCAGATCCACGCCTCGGGGTTGATGGGCTCGCCCACCGAGCCGAGCACGCGGATGCTCGAGAGGTCGAACCTGCCCGGGATCTCGCGACCGAGCTTCATGAACGACCGGATGGCGGTGGGCGCCGTGTAGAAGATCGAGACCTTGTACTTCTCGATGAGCTCCCACCAGCGGCCCGGATGCGGCGTGTCGGGGGTGCCCTCGTACATGACGCTCGTGGCGCCGTTGGCCAGGGGCCCGTAGACGACGTAGGTGTGCCCGGTGATCCAGCCGACGTCGGCCGAGCACCAGTAGACGTCGGACTCCGGGTGCAGGTCGAACACGTTCTCGTGCGTGTAGGCCGCCTGCGTGAGGTAGCCGCCCGACGTGTGCAGGATGCCCTTCGGCTTCCCGGTCGTCCCCGAGGTGTAGAGGATGAAGAGCGGGTTCTCGGCGTCGAACGCCTCCGCCTCGTGCTCGGGGCTCGCGGCATCCACCGCCTCGTGCCACCAGACGTCGCGCTCGGTCCACTCGACGTCGCCGCCGGTGCGCTTCACGACGAGCACGTTCTCGACGGTCTCGGCGCCGTCGACCGCGGCATCCACCGTGGGCTTGAGCGGGAACGCCTTGCCCTTGCGGTAGCCGCCGTCGGCCGTGATGACGAGCTTCGCCTGCGCGTCGTCGATGCGCGCCCGCAGCGACTCGGCGCTGAAGCCTCCGAAGACGACCGAGTGGATGGCCCCGAGCCGCACGACCGCGAGCATCGCGATCACGGCCTCCGGGATGTTCGGGAGGTAGATCGCGACCCGGTCGCCGTGGCCGATGCCGAGGGCCGCGAGGGCGTTGGCCGCCTTCTTCACCTCGGTCGTCAGCTCGGCGTAGGTGAGGGTGCGCGTGTCGCCGGGCTCGCCCTCCCAGTGGTAGGCGACGCGGTCGCCGTTCCCCGCGAGCACGTGGCGGTCGAGGCAGTTGTACGCGACGTTGAGCTTGCCGTCGGCGAACCAGCGCGCGACGGGGGCCTCCGACCAGTCGAGCACGGTGCTGAAGGGCTCGTGCCAGTGCAGGCGGTCGCGGGCCTGCTCGCCCCAGAAGGCGATCCGGTCGGCCGTCGCCCGGTCGTAGAGCGCGGGCTGCGCGACCGCGGCCGCCGAGAAGGCGGGGGTCGGCGGGAACCGGCGCTCCTCGTGGAGCAGGTTGTCGATCGAGTTCACAGCGGACTTCTTCCTCGTCTGAATGGACCGGCCGGGCGGCGATGCCGGGGGTCCCCGAGGTGGGGGTTCCTGCCTCGATCCTAACCGGCGGGCGGTGGCGAGCGGACCAGGTTTCGCGCCGTGACGGGCTGTGGGAACGTGCCCCGGAAAGGGGGTGCGCAAGGTCTTGCGCCCGGCGCGGAAACCCACCTCGAACTCCCCATTGCGCTGTCCTCCCTTTGGAGTACACTCTTGACCATCCGAGCGCAATCTCGGCTTGCGACGTCCGCGATTCCCCCCAATCCAGCGTCGCTGTGGCGGCGCCTGTTCCCCCCAACGGGCGCCGCCCCTCTCGTTTGATTCGCCGGATCCGACGGGGATCTCGCGGAGGCGGCTCCGGTCGGCCCGGGTCCCGGGCGTCCCGTGCCGCGGCGTACCCCGATCGGCGGCCCGCCACGGAGATCCCCTCGCCGGCGGGGTACAAGTCGACCTCCTCCCCGGGGACCGCGTCGCGCGGCTCTCCACGACTCCCGCGCCCGACCGGGTCGAGGCGTCGGCGGCGGGCGAAGGTCGGGTCATGGGAGCCTTCGTCGCGCGTGCCGGCGTGGCCCGCGGTGTCGCTCCGGGCGAGTTCGGCCCGCTCGCCTCCCTCGTCGGCGACGCCGCGGTGACCGACGTCTTCGTCAACGGCGACGGGTCGGTGAGGGCCGACCGCGGCGCGGGGGCGGTCGCGGTCGAAGGGCTCAGGATCGGCGCCTCGGCCGCCCGCGAGCTCGCCGTGCGGCTGATCGGACTCGGCGGACGCCATGTCGACGAGGCCACCCCGTGCGTCGACGTGCGCCTCGGCGACGGCGTCCGCGTGCACGCGGTGCTGCCGCCCGTCTCCACCGGGGGCGCTCTCCTCTCCCTCCGCCTCCCGGCCCCGGTGCGTCCCTCGCTCGACGACCTCTCCGCGCAGGGGTTCTTCGACGTGGTGCCGGTCGACCGCATCCGGCGGCTCGTCGCACGGCGGGCGAACCTCCTCGTGACCGGAGCGGGCGGCAGCGGCAAGACCACGTTCCTCGCCGCGCTGCTGGCCGCGGCGCCCCCGCACGAACGGATCGTCGTGCTCGAAGACGTCGCCGAGCTGCGCATCGACCACCCGCACGTGGTCGCGCTCGAGGCGCGGCAGGCCAACCTCGAGGGCGCGGGCGGCGTCGGGCTCGACCGGCTCGTGCGCGAGGCGCTCCGCATGCGCCCCGATCGGCTCGTCGTCGGAGAGTGCCGCGGGGCGGAGCTGCGCGAGCTGCTCGCGGCACTCAACACGGGCCACGACGGCGGCGCCGGAACCCTCCACGCCAACTCCCTCGCCGACGTGCCGGCGCGGCTCGAGGCGCTCGGCGCGCTCGCCGCGATGACCCCGGATGCCGTCGCGCGGCAGGCGGTGAGCGCGTTCGACGCCGTGCTGCATCTCGAGCGCGCGGCGTCCGGACGGCGGCTCGCGGCGCTCGGCGCGCTCGCGCTCGACCGCCGCGGGCGGCTCGAGGTGACGACGTGACCCCGCCC
>JAEWKY010000118.1 GCA_023457615.1 Actinomycetes bacterium
CCGCCTCGCCGAGCATGCCGGCGGTCGCGTCGTTGACGAGATGGGCGGGCACGCCGAAGGCCTGCGCCGCGAGGGGGCCGAGCGGCACGTCGTCCCAGTCGGGGAGGTTGAGCGGGCGCATGACCACCCCGGTCTCGGCGTCGAGCGGGCCGCCGCAGCTGATGCCGACGGCGGCGACCGGCATCCCCGACTCCGCGATCGCCTCGTGACCCATCGCGACGAGCCGGGCGATCACGGCGTCGGGGCCCTCGTGCTTGTCGGTCGGCCGCACGCGGAGCCCGTGCACCGCGCCGTCCGGGGAGACGACGCCGACGGCGAGCTTGGTGCCGCCGATGTCGAGCGCGAGCGTCGAGCGCGTCGGTGCGGTCATGCGGAGTGGTCCTGCCTGGAGAAGAGTGCGTGCCCGTGGTCACGCGGACCGCTCTGGCATCGTTCCCACATCCTAGGGAGTGCGTCAGAGGCGGGTCAACCGCGACTCGCGCCCGCGTGGCGACCCGGCATCCCGGTATCGTTGCCACACATGACGGCGCTCGCTCTGAGAGGCGTGATCGAGGGCTTCTACGGGGAGCCGTGGAGTCACGACGAACGGCTCCGGATGCTGCGCGAGCTCGGGTCGTGGCGCATGAACCGCTACGTCTACGCCCCGAAGGACGACGCGCGGCACCGGGCACGCTGGCGCGAGCCGTACCCCGCCGACGAGGCCGCGCGGCTCGGGGAGCTCGCCGCCGCCGCGACCGCCGCAGGGGTCGAGTTCGTCTACGCCCTGCATCCCGGTCTCGACATCGTGCACGCCGACGAGCGGGATGCCGCCGCGATCGCCGCCAAGCTCCGCGCGCTGCACGCCGTCGGCATCCGCCGCTTCGCGCTGCTGTTCGACGACATCGAATACGGGCTGACCGACTCCCGCGACGTCGCTCTCTGGGGGTCGGGCGCCGACGGGTCGGGGCGCGCGCACGGCTCGACGTGCGCACGGGTCGAGGCCGAGGTGCTCGCGCCGCTCGGGCTCGCCGGCACGCTCCTCATGGTGCCCACGGACTACGCGGGATCGGGGCGCTCCGAGTACCGCGACGGACTCGATGCGACCCTTCCCGACGACACGGGCGTCATGTGGACGGGCGACGACATCGTCGTGGGCGAGGTGACGAGCGCGCACATCCGGGGTGCCGCGGCCGCGTTCGGCGGACGACCGCTCGTCCTGTGGGACAACTTCCCGGTCAACGACTTCGACCCCGCGAGGGCCTTCCTCGGTCCGCTCGTCGGGCGGGCCGCCGATGCACCCGCGGCGGGTCTGCACGGCATCCTCGCCAATCCGATGGTGCAGTACGAGCCCGGGCGTTTCGGCGTGCGCACCGTCGCCGAGTGGGCGCTCGACCCGGCCTCGTACGATCCCGCGCGGGCTGCCGAGAGGGCGTTGCACGACGTCGCGGGCGCCGAGGCCGAGGCGCTGCGTCCGCTCGTCGCCGCGGCATCGAGCTGGCCGCCGTCGCGCACGCAGCACCCCGCCCTCGCCGCTGCCCTGGAGGCGGCGTTCGAGGGAAAGGGTGACGCGCTCGGAGTGCTGCTCGCGGAACTGCGGGGGCTCGCCGACCTCCAGGTCGGCACGCCGCTCACCCGGGCGCTGCATCCCTGGGCGGTCGCCGGAGGGCACACGGCCGACGTGATCTCCGCTGCGCTCGACTACACGCGGCAGCAGGGGTCGGCGGATGACGTGGAGGCCGCGTGGGAGGCGGCGCGCACCGCGCGGCACGGCCTCGCCCGCGACACCGTCCGCGCCGCGGCGGAGCGCGCCCTCGGGAGGACACTCCCCGACCCGGTCAAGGTGGACACGGGAGTCCCCGACGCGGGTTGAGTGCCGCGCGTCAGCGCGGTGTATCGAAACCGCCCCGAGTAACCCGGATGGTGGGTTTCGATACACACCCGCGCTCCGCGCGGGCACTCAACCCGCGAGGTCCGCGAGGCCTCGGTAGGTGCGGGTGCCGTCGTCGAGGATGGCGACGCGGGCGCCGGGGGCGAGATCGGCATCCAGCGCGAGCCGATGCTCCCCGTGCGTCCACGACATCCGGAACGCCGTCGGCGACGTGCGCTCGATCGCGAACTCGCCGTCGAACGCGGGGTGGTCGCGCCGCAGCCGCGCGAGCGCGAGGATCGCCCGCGTCACCGGCTGCTCGAGCGCCGACCGGAACTCCGCGTCGGTGTACACGTGCCGGTTGACCTCGCGGCCCTGACCGGTCGCGAGGTACTGCGCGACGTCGTCCTTCCCGTCGAGGAGGCCGACGTAGTACACCTGCGGCTCGCCGGGCGCGAGGAACTGGACCGCGCGGCACAGCACGTACGCCTCGTCGTCGTTCACGACGCTCGGGAAGGTCGCGTTGATCTGGTGCGGCATCGACGCCCACTGCGGCACGACGCTCGCGATCTCGGAGTGGCCGCCGGTCGCGATCGCGGCCCGGTCGAAGATCGCGCGCATGTCGTCCTCGGTGATGAGCCCGGGGGCTCCTCCGGCGGGACCGGAGTCGATGATCCCGATGCCGTCGTGCGTGTCGAGCACTGTGACCGCGTTGCTCGGACGCAGCTCGAACCAGCGCAGGAGCGGCGCGATGTCGCCGTCGCCGAGGGCGTGCAGCAGGAGCCCGGGTATCGCGAAGTCGTAGACGAGATCGACGAGCGGCGCGATGCGCCGCTGCAGCTCGACGTGGGCGTGCACCTCGACGAGCACGCGCACGCCCGCCGCGCGGAGCCGCTCGGTCACGAGGGTCACGAAGGCGAGCGTCTCGTCGGTCATGAACGAGTCGCTGCCGGAGGTCTTCACGGCGTAGCCGACGGCGTCGAGCCGCACGACGTCCACTCCGGCGGCCGCGAGCGCGCCGACGACGCGGTCGAGGTAGGCGAGGGCGGCGGGATGCGCGACGTCGAGGTCGACCTGGCTCGGCATGAAGGTCGTCCAGACGAGGCGGCGCTGCCCCGCGACGGCGTACGGGGTGAACGGGAGCCCGGGTCGCGGACGGTAGAACGCCGTGATCTCGGCCTCGCCCGCACCGGCGGGGAACACCGCGTCGTAGGTGAGGAACATCCCGTCGTGCCGCGAGGCGTCGCCGTGCAGCTGCCAGTCGCGGAACTCGGGGCTGTCGGCGGAGACGTGGTTGACGATCACGTCGGCCGTGACCTCGCGGCCCGCGCCGACGGCGGCGAGGTCGCTCCAGGTGCCGAGCCGCGGGTCGACCTGGGCGTGATCGACCGGGTCGAACCCGGCGTCGTCGCCGTCGTACGGCGTGTAGAACGGCAGCACGTGCACGCCCGTGAGGTCGGCGAGCGGGCCGTCGAGCAGCTCGGCCAGTCGTCGCAGGTCGCCGCCGAGACGATCGGCGTAGGTCAGCAGGCGCACCCCGCGCGGAGCGGGGCGGGTCACCGCGTCACCCCGATCGCGGCCGCGAGACCGGAGGCCGGCGAGCTGAGCACCGGCACGTCGACTCCCGCGAGAGCGGCGGCGCCCGCCATCGACGCCTGCGCGAGCAGGACGACGTCGGCGCCCGCGGCCGCGGTGCGC
>JAEWKY010000119.1 GCA_023457615.1 Actinomycetes bacterium
CGCCCGAGAGGCTCACCGGGATGCGCAAGGCCATCGCGCGGCGCCTCACCGAGAGCAAGACGACCGTGCCGCACTTCTACGTCACGGCGCACTGCCGCGTCGACCGGCTCCTCGCCCTGCGCGCGCAGGTCAACGAGGCGGCGCCGCGCAAGGTGAGCGTCAACGACTTCGTGCTCAAGGCGGTCGCGGGAGCTCTCGTCGACGTGCCCGCGGCCAACGCCATCTGGGGCGGCGACCACATCCTGCGGTACGACGGGGTGGATGTCGCCGTGGCCGTCGCGGTCGACGGCGGGCTGCTCACGCCCGTGCTGCGCGGCGTCGAGCGGCTCTCCCTCGTCGAGGTCGCCTCCGCGGTGGCCGAGCTCGCCGAGCGCGCCCGGGCCGGGCGCCTGCAGCAGCACGAGCTCGAGGGCGGCAGCTTCTCGGTGTCGAACCTCGGCATGTACGGCGTCGACGAGTTCTCGGCGATCCTCAACCCGCCGCAGTCCGGCATCCTCGCGGTCTCGGCGGCGAAGCAGCAGCCGGTCGTCGACGACGGCGAGCTCGCGGTCGGCACCGTCATGACGGTGACCCTGTCGGCCGATCATCGCGTGATCGACGGCGCGGTCGCGGCCGAGTGGATGGCGGCCTTCGTGCGACGGATCGAGAACCCGGTCTCGGCGCTGCTCTAGCCCCCGCCCACCGCGGGTCGAGTGCCCGGCGCGGCACTCAACCCACGAGCGGGGGAGGGGTCAGCGACCCCAGGCGGCGGGCGGCGTGCGCCGACCCTCGCCGTAGTGCCAGTACTCCCGCAGGGTGCGGCAGAGGCCGGCGTCGTCGAACTCGAGCCAGAACTCGCCCGCGAGCGTCACGTCCGCTCCGCCGTTGCGGAGGGTGACCCACCACTCGACCGCGGCGCGCGCACCCGCGACGATCGCCTCGCCGGTGCGGAACTCGACGTCCTCCTGGGTCGCGGTGACCGTCGCCCAGTACTGGCGCACGCCCTCGCGACCGACATACGGCTCGCCGTAGGGCTCCTCGAGGTAGGTGGCGTCCTCGGTGAAGAGCGCGGCCGCGGCATCGGGGTCACGGGTCTCCCACGCGACGCGGTATCCGTCCAGCCAGGCCTCGACGTTCGGGCTCATGCTCGCTCCTTCGCGGTTCAGTCGCACTACACATTGCCGGGGTCGGTTCGGCATCGCAAGCCCCGAGTTCGACTCCAACGCACACGAGAGAGCCAATTTGGCGGGAATGTTTCACTCAAAACGTACAGGCATGTACAGTGACGCTGAAAGGCAGTCGGTCGGTCGCTGGAGACCCGCCGGTTCCCGCCCGATTTCAAAGGAGAAGTCATGAGGCAGTCACGCTCCACCGCACTACGTCGCAGCGCGACGATCGGTCTGGTCGCCGCGGCGACCGTCGCGCTCGCCGCCTGCAGCGCCCCGGCCGACGGAGGAGGTGGCGGCGAGGAGGAGACCCTCCAGATCGCCTACATCTCGTTCGCCGTCGCCAACACCTACGACGAGCCGATGCTCGCCGAGGCGCAGCGCGTCGCGGACGAGAACAACGCCGAGCTCACCGTCTTCGACGGCAACCTCGACCCCAACCTGCAGGCCACGCTCATCCAGGACGTCGTCGCGTCGGGTCAGTACGACGGCATGATCGTGCAGCCGATCTACGGCCCCGCGATCCTCGACGCCGTGCAGGGTGCGATCGACGCCGGCATCACGGTCGTCAACATCGACCAGATCCTCGGCGACGACTTCACGAGCGGCGCGACCCAGCTCGAGGGCCTCTCGGCCAACGTCGTGTTCGTCGGCTCGATCCTCGGCGAGAAGTTCGGCGAGCAGGCCGTCGAGGCGTGCGCGTCGCAGGACCTCGACCCGTGCAACGTCGCCTACCTGCACGACCTCAAGACCTCCGCGGTGAGCATCGCCCTGTGGGACGCGTTCAACGAGGTCACCGCGGGCACGCCCGTGACGGTCGTCGCCGAGGGTGAGACGTTCTGGAACCCCGCCGCGGCGCAGACCGCCGTGGCGGACATCCTGACGGCCAACCCGGACATCGACGCGATCGTGACGTCCGACCAGGGTCTGCAGGGCGCCGCCCTCGCGATCGAGGCGGCCGGGATGTCGATGAGCGACTTCCTGCTCGTCGGCTACGGCGGATCGGTCTGGGGCCAGGAGCACGTCGCCGACGGCAGCGTGTTCTCCGACGTGCTGATGGCTCCCGCCACGACGGGCCGCCTCGGGATGGAGGCGCTCATCGACGCGCTGCGCAACGGCAACGACCACGGCGACGTCGACCCGTTCGCCGACTTCCCGAACAACGGCGTCATCACGCAGGACACCGCCGACCAGTTCACCGGCGAGTGGGCCGGATAACAGTGCCGACTGATTCGGTCGCCGGCACCCCGCAGCTCCTCATCGAGCGGGGGGGTGTCGGCAAGTCCTTCGGCGGCGTGCCGGTGCTCAGCGACATCGACCTCGTGCTCGAGCCGGGCTCCGTGCACGCCCTCGTCGGCGAGAACGGCGCGGGCAAGTCGACGCTCAGCAAGATCATCGCCGGCATCTACACCGCCGACACCGGCGTGCTGCTCGTCGACGGCGAGGAGCAGCGGTTCTCGACGCCGCGCGAGGCTCTCGACCGCGGCATCGCGGCGATCGCCCAGGAGCTCGCGCTCGTGCCCGGGCTCTCCGTGGCCGAGAACGTCTACCTCGGACGCGAGCCGCGCACGCTCGGCTGGGTGAGCCGCCGCAAGCTCCGCAAGGCGTACGTCGCCCTCGCCGAGCGCACGGGCTTCACCCTCGACCCCGACGTCCTCGTCGGCTCGCTGCGCACCGCCGACCAGCAGAAGGTCGAGATCCTCCGCGCGCTCGCGCGCGGCGCCTCGCTCATCATCATGGACGAGCCCACGGCGGCGCTCTCCGCCCACGACACCGAGCTGCTCCACGGCGTCGTGCGTCAGCTCGCGGCCTCCGGCCACACGGTGCTGCTCATCTCGCACTTCCTCTCGGAGGTGCTCGAGCTTTGCGACACCGTCACGATCCTCCGCGACGGCCGTCACATCCGCACGGCGCCCGCGGCCGAGGAGACCGAGTCGACCCTCATCGAGGGGATGCTCGGCCGCACCCTCGGCTCGGTGTTCCCGCCGAAGCCCGCGGCACCGAGCGCGGGCGACGACGTGCTCACGGTCACCGACCTGATCGCCCCCGGGGTCAACGGCGTCTCGCTGTCGATCCGTCCCGGCGAGATCGTCGGCCTCGCCGGCCTCGTCGGCGCGGGGCGCAGCGAGATCGCACACGCCATCTACGGGGCGGCGCCGCGCTTCGGCGGCAGCGTCGAGGTGTCGGGCGTCGCGTGCGACCCGACAGTTCCCGCGGCGTTGCGCTCGGGCATCTTCCTCATCCCGGAGTCGCGCAAGGAGCAGGGGCTCGTGCTCGGCCGTCCGATCCGCCAGAACGTGACGCTGTCGAACCTCGGCCGCGTCGCGACCGGCGGCTGGCTGCGGCCCGCGCGCGAGCGGCGCGAGGCCCGCGACATCCTGGAGCGCGTGACCGTCGCGGGCGACGACCGCCGCCACGTCGCGGCGCTCTCCGGAGGGAACCAGCAGAAGGTGCTCTTCGCCCGAGCTCTTCAGAACCCGCGCAAGGTGCTCATCGCCGACGAGCCGACGCGCGGCGTCGACGTCGGCTCCCGCCGCGCGATCTACGACCTCATCGTCGAGCAGGCGGCGCAGGGCATCGGCGTGCTCGTCATCTCGTCCGACGTCGAGGAGGTGCTCGGGCTCGCCCACCGCATCCTCGTCGTGCGCGGCGGACGCATCGTCGGCGAGTTCGCCGGCGAGGCGATGACCGAGGAGAACATCATCACCGCGGCCTTCGCGGACCCGACCACGAGCGAGGACGCATGAGCGACACCATCGGCCTGAAGACCATCGACGCCGCGGCGTCGCCCACCGTGTGGCAGCGGGTGCCCTGGCGCTCGATCGCCATCGTGTTCCCGTTCCTCGCGGTGTTCCTCGCCCTGTCGATCGGCAGCCCGGCCTTCCTCGGCGCCCAGAACATCGGCAACGTGCTCGACCGGCAGTCCGGCATCCTGATCGTCGCAGCGGCGAGCACCCTCGTGCTCATCGCGGGCGGCATCGACCTGTCGATCGGCGCGACCTACATGTTCACGGCCGTCATCTGCGGCACGGTGATCGTCAAGGTCGGCGGTCTCGCCGGAGCCGGGCTCGGCATCGCGGCGGGGGTGCTCGCGGGTCTCCTGATCGGCATCGCGAACGGTCTGATCAGCACCTATCTGAAGGTGAATCCGCTCATCGCGACCCTCGCGATGAGCTTCATCATCCTCGGCGCGACGAAGCTCGTCTCGCAGTTCGGCAAGCAGGGCATCGGCCAGATCCGGGTCGACTTCCCCGAGTTCCGCTGGCTCGCGACGACGAAGCCGCTCGGCATCTCGCTGCCGACCTGGATCGCCCTGGTCATCATCGTCATCCTAGCCGTCGTGCTGTGGCGTACGACCTTCGGCCGCTACATCTTCGCGGCCGGCGGCAACGCCGAGGCGGCGCGGCTCGCGGGCATCCGGGTCAACCTCGTGCGCGTCTCGACGTTCGCGCTCTCCGGTCTCGCCGCCGGAGTGGCGGGCGTGATCGACCTCGCCCGCACCCCCTCGGTGCCCGAGAACGACGCGATCGCGACGACGCTGACCTTCACGGTGCTCGCCGGCATCGTCGTCGGGGGCACCTCGATCCTCGGCGGCGAGGGGGCGGTCTGGCGCACCGTGCTCGGCATCCTCTTCATCGCGATGCTCTACAACGGCTTCACGCTGCTGAGGATCGACCCGCTGTTCCAGGGGATCGCCCTCGGCGTCATGATCCTGCTCGCGGTCGGCTTCGACGCCGGGTCGCGTCTGCGACGACGGTAGCGACGCGCCCGCGGCGGCGGCGCCGCCCTGCCGCGATCCCGCGCAGGGAGGCGCCGTCGCCGAACGGGAGCGCGAGCGCGGCCACGTGGCCGAGGGC
>JAEWKY010000120.1 GCA_023457615.1 Actinomycetes bacterium
GCCTCGAGCAGGCGGCCGACCCACGGGGTGTCGGCGGTGCCCGGCTGGACGGCGTTGACGCGGATGCCCTCGCGCACGTGGTCGGCGGCCATCGCCCTCGTGAGCGACGACACCGCGCCCTTCGAGGCGGAGTACAGCGCACGGTTCGGCACGCCGACGGGGGCGACGACCGAGCTCGTGTTGACGATCGCCGCCACCTTCGACCGACGCAGGTGCGGCAGCGCGGCGCGCGAGACCCGGGCGATGCCGACGACGTTGACGTCGAGCACGCGGTGCCACTCGGCGTCGTCGTTCGCGCTCACGTCCCCCGCGGCGCCGATGCCGGCGTTGTTGACGACGACGTCGATGCCGCCGTAGTGCTCCGCGACCGACGCGACCGCGGCATCCACCTGGGCGCTGTCGGTGACGTCGCACCGCGCCGCGAAGTACTCGGCCGGCACCCCGTCGACCGTGCGGTCGAGCACGGCGACCCGGGCGCCGCGCTCGTGCAGCAGGGCGGCGGTCGCGGCGCCCAGCCCGCTCGCGCCGCCGGTGACGATCGCGACGGCTCCGTCGAACTCGGTCATGTCGATCCTCCTCGTGGGGCCCGGCCACCGTTCAGGTCATCGGGCCGTCGTCGAGCTCGTCGGCCCGCGACGACCCCCGGGTCAGTGGGACTCACGCGAGACCCGCGATCCGCTGCCCCCGACGAGGAAGTCGAGGTCCGCGCCGGTGTCGGCCTGCATCACGTGGTCGACGTAGAGCTTCGCCCAGCCGCGCGTCGGCGCGGCGTAGGCGGCCTCGCTCGCGGGGGTCTGGCTGCGCGCCTGGAACTCCTCGTCGCTGACGTCGACGTGCAGGCGGCGGTTCTCGACGTCGACGTGGATGACGTCGCCCGTGCGCACGAAGGCGAGCGGACCGCCGGCGGCGGCCTCGGGCGCGGCGTGCAGGATCACGGTGCCGTACGCCGTGCCGCTCATGCGGGCGTCGCTGATGCGCACCATGTCGCGCACCCCCGCCTCGAGCAGCTTGCGCGGCAGCGGCATGTTGCCGACCTCGGGCATCCCGGGATAGCCGCGCGGGCCGCAGCCGCGCAGCACGAGCACGGTGTCGGCGGTGACGTCGAGGTCGGGGTCGTCGATGCGGGCGCGCATGTCCTCGATCGAGTCGAAGACGAGCGCGGGACCGGTGTGCTGCAGCAGCTCGGGCGTCGCCGCGGAGGGCTTGACGATCGCGCCGTTCGGGGCGAGGTTGCCGCGCAGCACGGCGATGCCGGCGTCGGCCATGAGCGGCGCCGACCGGGGGAGGATGACGGTGTCGTCGAAGACCGGGCGCTCGTCGCCGAGGTACTCGACGAGCGGACGACCGGTCACGGTGATCGGCTCGGGGTGGAAGAGGTCCTTCACCTGCGACAGGAGCGCGAGCAGACCGCCCGCGCGGAACAGGTCGTCCATGAGGAACATGCCGCTCGGCTGCAGGTTCGCCATCACGGGCACTCCCGCCCCGGCCTCGTCGAAGTCCTCGAGCGTCAGCGGCACGCCGAGCCGCCCGGCGATCGCGAGCAGGTGCACGACGGCGTTCGTCGACCCGCCGACCGCGGCGACGGCGATGATCGCGTTGAGGAACGCCTCGCGCGTGAGCACGTCGCTCGGCCGGCGGTTCTCGCGCACGAGGTCGACGACGAGCCGCCCGGTCTCGTGCGACAGGGCGAGCAGCCGGGCGTCGGCGGCGGGGGTTCCCGCGAATCCCGGGATCGTCATGCCGAGCGCCTCGGCGACGACCGCCATCGTCGACGCGGTGCCCATCGTGTTGCAGTGCCCCTTGCCGCGGATCATCGAGCGCTCCGACTCGATGAACTGGCCGTTCGTGATCGTGCCCGCGCGGGCCTCCTCGGAGAGCCGCCACACGTCGGTGCCGCAGCCGAGCGCCTCGCCGCGGAAGTGGCCGGTGAGCATCGGCCCGCCGGGCACCACGATCGCCGGGAGGTCGACCGAGGCCGCCGCCATGAGCAGCGCGGGGATCGTCTTGTCGCACCCGCCGAGCAGCACGAGGCCGTCGATCGGGTTGGCGCGGAACATCTCCTCCATCGCCATCGCGGCCATGTTGCGCCAGAGCATCGCGGTGGGCTTCACCTGCGTCTCGCCGATCGAGACGACGGGCAGGTTGTAGGGAACCCCGCCGGCCTCCCAGATGCCGTTCTTGACGCTCTCGGCGACCTCGTTCAGGTGCATGTTGCACGGCGTCAGGTCGGACGCGGTGTTGGCGATCGCGATCTGCGGCCTCGTGCCGTCGAGCGCGTCGACGGGGTTGCCGCGGCGCATCCAGGCGCGGTGGATGTAGCCGTTCCGGTCGCCGCCCGCGTACCACTCGGCGCTGCGCAGGTCATCCACGGCGACTCCCGGCCCTTCTTCGGCTCGCATTTTCCGTTATTTCGAATCCGCGATTACTATTCGGGATTATGGCACACGAGTTCCGCGGCGTCGAAGCCGCGACCGAGCGGTTCGATCTCGCCGAGGGCGTGCTCTGGGACGACCGCGCCGGCCTCGTGCGCTTCGTCGACATCCGCGAGGGTCGCGTGCTCGCCGCCCGCCTCGACGGCCACCGGCTCGCGATCGTCGACGACCTCCTGGTCGGCGAGACGGTCGGCGCCGTCGCGCTCGCCGAGGACGGCGGCCTGCTGATCGCCGGCGCCCGGCGCCTGGCCACCGTGTCGCCCGCGGGCGAGCTCGCGTTCGGGCCGCAGCTGCTGCACGACGACCGCCCGATGCGCTTCAACGACGGCGGCGTCGATCCCCAGGGCCGGTTCGTGGTGGGCACGCTCTCGCTCGCCGAGCCCGTGGGGCTCGAACGCCTCCTCCGCATCTCCCCCGACGGCTCGGTCGAGACCCTGCGCGAGGGCATCCGCCTCTCCAACGGCCTCGGCTGGTCGCCCGACGGGTCGACGATCTACCACACCGACACCCCGGCGAAGACGATCTCGTCGCACTCGTACGGCCCCGGCGGCTTCGACCACGACGAGCCGTGGGTGGCGATCCCGGCGGAGTTCCCCGGCTTCCCCGACGGCCTGCGGGTCGACGCCGAGGGGATGCTGTGGGTCGCCCAGTTCTCGGCCGGCTGCGTCGTGCGGTACGCACCCGACGGTCGCGAGCTCGCCCGCGTCGTGGTGGAGGCGCAGCAGCCGACGTGCCCCGGGTTCGTCGGCCAACGGCTGCTCGTCACGACGGCGATCGAGCACCTGACCCCCGAGGAGCGCGTGCCGGCCGACGGCGCGCTGTTCGTCGCCGACGTCGGCGTGGCCGGCCTCCCTCCCCACCGCTGGCGCGGTACGACCCTGAAAGAGGCCTCATGAGACTCGCCCGCATCGGCGCCGCCGGCTCCGAGACCCCCGGGGTCGTGCTCGACGACGACCTGTTCGTCGACCTGGGCGACGTCGTGCGCGACTTCGACGAGGAGTTCTTCGGCTCCGGCGCCCTCGCCACGCTCGCGGGCGTCGTCGCGGAGCGCGTCGCGGCCGGCCGGGCCGAGCCGCTCGCCGGCCGCCGCTTCGGCGCCCCGATCGCCCGCCCGCACCAGATCCTGTGCGTCGGGCTCAACTACAGCGACCACGCCGCCGAGACCGGCCAGGCCGTGCCGGCCGAGCCGATCCTCTTCAACAAGGCGCCGAACACCCTCGTCGGCCCCGACGACGACGTGCTCATCCCGCGCGGCGCGACGAAGACCGACTGGGAGGTCGAGCTCGGCATCGTGATCGGGGCGCGCGCGTCGTACCTCGCCGACGAGGCCGAGGCGGCCGCCGCGATCGCCGGCTACGTGCTCGTCAACGACGTGAGCGAGCGCGCCTTCCAGATGGAGCGCGGCGGGCAGTGGGTCAAGGGTAAGTCCTCCCCGACCTTCAATCCGGCGGGACCCTATCTCGTGACGCCCGACGAGATCGGCGACGTGCTCGACCTCGACCTCTGGCTCGAGCTCGACGGGCGCCGCGTGCAGGACGGGTCGACGTCGACGATGATCTTCAGCCCGGCGTTCATCGTGCACTACGCGAGCCAGTTCATGGCGCTCGAACCCGGTGATCTCATCAACACCGGCACGCCGCCCGGGGTGGGCATGGGGATGTCGCCGCAGCTCTGGCTCACCGGCGGCGAGACGATGCGGCTCGGCGCGACGCGGCTCGGCACGCAGACCCAGCGGGTCATCGCGAACCCGCAGGTCTGATGCGCGCCCTCGTCGTCACGGGCCCGCGCGAGGCGAGCGTGCAGGAGGTTCCCGAGCCGGTGGCGGCCGCGGGCGAGCTGCTCGTCGAGGTCGAGCGGGTCGGCATCTGCGGCACCGACGTCGAGCTCTACACGGGTGAGATGGCGTACTTCGCGCAGGGCGCGACGCACGTCCCCCTCCGCCTCGGCCACGAGTGGACGGGCCGGGTGGTGGCCGCGGGCTCGCCGGACGACGCGGAGTGGATCGGCCGGCGCGTCACGGGCGACACGATGCTCGGCTGCGGCACGTGCGACTACTGCCGCCGCGGCGTGCAGCACGTGTGCCCGACCCGGTTCGAGGCCGGCATCCGCGACGGGTGGCCGGGCGCGCTCGCGGAGCTGACCGTCGTGCCGACGCGCTTCGCCTACCCGATCCCCGAGCAGGTCTCGGTCACCGCCGCCGCGCTCGTCGAGCCGGGCGGCAACTCACTGCGCGCCGTGCGGGCCGCCGCCCTCGAGCCCGGTCGCAACGTGCTCGTGCTCGGGTCCGGCACGATCGGGCTGCTCGCCGCCCAGTTCGCCCTCGCGGAGGGCGCCGAGGTGCACCTCGCGGGGGTGCGGCCGGGGTCCCTCGATCTGGCCCGCTCGCTCGGCATCCCGCACGTGACGACCATCGACGACCTCAGCGCGAGCGACGGCGACCGCTTCGACGCCGTGATCGATTGCACGAGCGTCGACTCCTCGCCCGCGCTCGCCGTGCGCCTCGTGAAGCCCGCCGGCCGTGTCGTGTTCATCGGCCTCTCGTCGACACCGAGCCGGATCGACACGCGCGACGTCGCGCTCAAGGACGTCACGGCCGTCGGCATCCTCTCGGCCTCGCCCGGGCTCGCCGGCGCGATCGCCGGCTTCGCGAGCGGCGCGGTCGTGCCCGACACGATCGTGAGCGAGGTCATCGCACTCGACGACGTGCCCTCCCGCCTCGACGGCGAGCGCGGTCCGGATGCCGGTCCGGGGCCGAAGGTGCACGTGGATCCCCGGCGATGACCGCGGACGACGACGAGCGGCTCGTCGGCGCCGACCGGGTGCTGGCGCTGCTCGTCGAGCTCGCGCAGCATCCCGAGGGCGCGAGCCTCGACGACCTCGCGGCCACGAGGGGCGGCTCGAAGTCGACGATCCATCGCGCGCTCGGCTCGCTCGTGCGGTCGGGGCTCGCCGACCAGTCGGGCCGCGGGCACTACGTGCTCGGCGACGAGTTCGTGCGGCTCGCGTTCCAGTATCACGCGGGGCGCCCCGTGAGCGCGCGCATCGAGCCCGTGCTGCGCGAGCTCACCGAGCGCTTCGGCGAGACCGCCCACTTCGGGGTGCTCGAGGGTCGGGATGTCGTCTACCGCGCCAAGCGCGACCCCTCCGTCGGCGCGGTGCGGCTCACCTCGACCGTCGGGGGCCGCAACCCCGCCGCCACCACGGCGATCGGCAAGGTACTGCTCGCCGAGCGCCTCACGACCCGCGCCGACGTCGAGCGCTGGCTCGACGGGCATCCCCTCGAGGCCCGCACCGCGAACTCGATCACCGACCTCGACGCCTTCGTCGACGAGCTGCGCCTCACCCGCGAGCGCGGCTACGGCGTCGACGACCAGGAGAACGAGCTCGGCGTCAACTGCCTCGCCCTCGCGGTGCGCCTCGACGGCGGCCCCGTCGCGAGCGGCGCGATCAGCGTGAGCGGCCTCGCCTTCCGCCGCCCCCTCGCCCAGCTCGTGGAGGCGCGGGGCGAGATCGCCGCGATCCTCACCCGCGCGCTCGGCCCCGACGCTCTGCGCTGACCGACCTCGCGGTGCGAGGCCCTCTCAGTGGGCGCGGCTCGCCCGCACGAGCAGTTCCGCGATCTCCGCCGTGCCCGCGTGCGTGAGCAGCATCCGGTCGTAGTCCGCGTCGTCACCGACGCGCCAGCCCGCCGCGTGATCGTGCGGCAGCAGTCCGGCGGGCGAGAGGTGAGGGGACGCGCCCTCGATCGACTCGCGGAAGACGTCGAACACACCCGGATCGACCAGGCCGCGCTCGAGCAGCTCGAGGTAGCCCTCCGCGAGGATCGCCAGGAACCAGACGAAGTCCTGATACGAGCGCGTCCCGTGGGCATCGTCCATCCGCAGGAACGCGTCGTGCGCGGCAGTTGCAGCGCGCACGGCGTCGTCGGCGAGAGAACGATCACCCGTGAGATCGAAGAGGGCGAGGTCCGCCAGGATCATGCTGCCCGCGTTGTAGGAGTACAGGTCGCGGTTCACCTCCCCCCGAATGCGCCGCCCGCCGACGAGCCGGGTGTGCACCCCGTTGAAGTAGATGCCCGTCACGGGGTCGAGGGTCGTGAGGCAGAACTCGCGGAACCGGTGGGCCCACGCGAGATAGTCGTCGCGGCCGGTGAGCCGATGGAGCGTCGCGCTCACGAGGATGCAGCACGCGTTCGCGGAGAGTCCGCGCTCGAGCTCCTGCTCGGTGCCGTTCGGCCCCAGCCCCGCCTCGTTCCACGAGACCCCGCCGAGCTCCTCGTCCCACGCCGAGTAGACGAAGGCGGCAACGCGCTCGGCCTCGACGAGATACTCGGCGTCGCCGAACACCTCGTAGGCCCACAGCAGGTTCCGTGCCACCCAGATGTTGTCGTCGAAGAACACCGGGCCGAGCCCGGCCCCCGAGTGCGGCCCGCGCTCGGAGTGGTATTTCGCGATCCCGCCACCGGAGGTCGCCGAGCGGTAGTGGGCGAACCCGTCGATCAGCTCACGGAAGAACTGTCGCCGGTCCTCGCCGGCGCGGATCGCCTGGTAGAGCATGCCGGTCGTCGCGAAGTACGACCACAGGTAGCAGCTCTCACGATCGCCCTCGTGCACGGGGTACCACTCGAGCAGGCGCCCGTCGCCTCGGTCGAAGGCGGCGATGACGGAGTCGACGAGAGCGCGGGCCGCCTCAGCGCGCATCGGCGGCCAGCTCCCCCTCGAACACGTAGAACTGGAGGATTCCCTCGTTCATGGCCTCGGCGACCTCGAACGCAGCGGGCACATCGGCGTCGCCGAGGACGGCGAGCTCGTAGTGGAACTGGTGGAAGCCGCCCAGGCTGGCCTTGAAGTTCGTCTCCCAGAAGTTGTTCATGACCCAGGAGTAGACCTCGTCCACGTTCCGCGCACCCTCGCCCATGAGCTCGACGGGCCGGGCCGGGAGCGCACCCATGGCGATCAGCGGAGCATCGGTGCACGCGACGACGACCGGCGCGGCCGAGTGGAAGACGACGGCGTTCTGCACCGCGTAGAAGTCGATGCAGGTGCCGGGCAACTGGTCGATCCTCGGGCGCATGATCGCGCCCGCCTTGTCGAGGTAGGTCTCCTCGCCCGCGAAGGGGAGGGACAGGTAGAGGTTCTCCGGCTCCCACACACTCGACTTGTGGAGACGCAGGTCGACATCGATCTTCGGCGCGCGCTTGTAGGCGGTGAGGATGACGGCGCATTCCTCGGCTCCGTCGATCCGGTAGCTCAGCTCGACCCGCGAGTAGAGAGGACCGTCTTCGAGCACCTGCACGTCGGCGAGCTCGCCCGCACTGCGGTGAGTGCGCACGGCCTTGCGACTGCGGCCCAGGTTGCGGCGCACGAAGAGGTAGTCCTCGTCGCCTCGGCGGTGCGTCACCTCGTAGACCGGAGTGAACGCTCCGTAGGGTCGACCCTCGGCGATGAGCTCCCGGTCGTTGGCCTTGTCGCGGATCGACGTGATGCCGGCGCCCGGCTGGTAGCGGATCGTGAAGTGCGCGTTGTCGATCTCGTCGATGGTCGCGACCCCGCCGTTCGCACGCTTCTCCTCGGCGTGCCACCGCAGATCGTCGACGCCTTCGATGGCGACCCGAGCCCGTGTACCGGCCGACACGAGCGGCGGGGCGGGCAGCTCGCGCAGCCGATAGGTGACCACCTGCTTCGGAGCGAGCTCTGCCCAGATGCACATCTCGGGGCCGCGCGAGTAGGCGCTGATCTGGAAGGGCACGGTCTCACCCGTCGCCTCGTCGACCACTTCGAAGTGCTCGTGCCCGTAGAAGTGCTCGAGGTCGATCACGAGCATGTCGGCGACCGGCCGGTCGTGGGGGTTGACCGCCCGGAAGGCGAGCTCGCGGTGCGCGGAGACGGCGGTCTCGCCGAAGTGGGCCTGCACGCCCTCGCGGACGATCGTGGCCGACTCGGAGGCCTTGAGCGCGTAGAGGCGCTTCCACTGATCGAGGTTGTTGACCTGCGGGTGGTAGGGCTCCGTGATGGATGAGGAGTAGCCCCACGTGTGCTCGCCGTAGAACATCAGGTTCTCGAACGCGGACGCGTAGTGGGCCGCGTCGACCAGACGCTCCTCCGGGTCGAGCTTCTCGGCCATGTGCAGGCTGCGCGCCGCGGCACGGTACTGCGTGACCTCGGCGGGCGTCGAGCCGATGCCGTCGGCCCACCAGTCCGTCCAGTCGCCGCGATGGGTGGGAAACTCGACGCCCGATCCCTCGACCGCCTCGAAGAACTCGTCGAGGGTGACCATCCGAAGCTCGATCCCGTGACCTTCCGCGTTGAACCGGTCGCAGAACTCGAGCACGCGGAGCGACGGCGGGGCGTTGTCGGTCATGTAGCTGCAGACGCTCACGGGCGCGAAGGGCAGCTCGTAGCCTCCGTCGCGCAGGCTGTCGACGTAGGCGCCGATGCGTCGGACGGCGATCTCGTGCGGGTCGAGCCGCGATCCGGTCATCCCGTCTTGGAGCGAGTACTCGAACCAGGGCGTCTGGGCGATGCCGAGCTCGTTGCCGAGCGTGTAGTGGTCGCCCGACCAGGAGAGCACCTTCTCGCCGAGCGGCGACTCCCACCAGAACGCGCCCTGTTTGCGGAAGAGCGGGTGGTACCCGTGATGCGTGTGGATGTTCGACATCAGCCTCGTCACCCCCTGGCGCGCGAGGATGTCGGTGAAGCCCCAGCCGTACCCGTTGACGTCGGCGGTGAGCGCGCTCCGGGCCGGGATGCCGAGCGACTCCCGCTCTTCTCGCGCCTCGCCCATGATGCGGTCGTGCACGAACTCGGGGATCAGGTCGGTGAGGTTGAAGTAGCTCGCCGAGAGACCGATCCGACCGTCCTGCACGGCGCGCACGAAGCGCGTGCGCTCGTCGTCGCTCGCGACGGCGAGGAACTCGCGGACGGCCCAGTACGCCTCGCAGTTCCAGCGGAAACGCGGTTCGCGCTCGACCAGGTCGATCGCCTCACGGATGAAGGCGATGTGGTGCGCCTTCATCTTCTCCTGGGTATCGGTGTAGCCGATGTCGGTATGAGTGGTGTGCAGGACGTACAGGGTGAAGGGGGCGGTCATGATGCTCCTCGGCTGTGGTGGCGGGTCACTTGCTTCCCGAGAAGGCGATGCCTTGCAGGAAGTACTTCTGGGTGAACAGGAAGATGACGATCACGGGCAGGGTGACGAAGGCGGCGGCGGCCATCATGGGCCCGTAGTCGACGGCGTTGTTGAACGTGAAGGCTTGAAGGCCCTGGCTGAGCACCTTGAAGTCGCCGTTCCGCAGGATGATGCTCGGCCAGAGGAAGGCGTTCCACCCGGCCTGGAAGCAGAACACCGTGAGCACTCCGAGCACGGGCTTCGAGAGCGGGACGTAGATCTGCAGGAAGATGCGCAGTTCGCCCGCGCCGTCGATCCGCGCCGCCTCCCCGATGTCATCGGGGAGTGAGAGGTAGTACGCGCGCATGAACAGGATGTTGAACACGCTCATCGCCATCGGCAGCACGACGCCGACGAGCGTTCCCGAGAACCCGCTGCCGCCTTGGCCCAGGATGTCGTTGCCCCCCGCGAGCGGGAACCGCACGAGCACGAGGAACTGCGGGATGAGGATCACCGTGGCCGGCACCATGACGCTCACGAGCATCGTCCAGTAGACGAACCGCTTGCCGGCGAACTGGAGCTTGGCGAACGCGTACCCGGCGAGCGAGCAGACGACCAGGTTGCAGACGATCACCGTGACGGTGATGAGCAGCGTGTTGGCGGCGTAGGTCAGCAACGGGATCACCTGGAAGGCGCGCTCCCAGTGCTCGAACGTGATCTCCGTCGGCAGCAGGTTGATCCCCCGCGAGAAGATCTGGTCCTTCGGACGCAACGAGGTCAGCAGGCTCCAGTAGAAGGGCAGCGCAGCGCTCGCCGCTCCGACGACGAGGCCGAAGACCAGCAGGATGTGGGAGAGCCCGCGCTTGAGGCGGGGGTTGATGCGACGGGCCATCAGATGAGGCTCTCCTTGTTGAGCTTCTGCTGCACGACGGTCACCGCGAGGATGAAGACGAAGAGCACCATCGCCTGGGCGCTCGCGTATCCCATCTGGAGCTCCTTGAAGGCGTTCTGGTAGATCAGGAACAGCGGCACGGTCGTCGAGTGGGCGGGCCCGCCCTGTGTCAGCACGAAGACCTGGTCGAAGATCTGGAACGCCCCGATGAGCGCGATGGTGAGGACGAAGAAGGTCGTGGGAGCGACCAGCGGCAGCGTGATCTGCCACAGCTGACGGAACCAACCGGCCCCGTCCATCCGCGCCGACTCGTAGACGGAGGTGGGCACGCCCTGGAGCGCCGCGAGATAGATCACGGTGTTCATCGCGACGCTCGACCAGACGCAGATGATGACGATCGAGATCATCGCGGTGCGGCTGTCGTTGAGCCAATTGCTCGGCGGCACCCCGACCAGCCCGAGCGACTGGTTGAGCAGGCCCTCCGAGGGGCTCATGAGCCACTTCCACACGACTGCCGAGGCGACAGGGGAGGTGAGTGCGGGGAGGAAGAAGAGGACGCGGAACACCCGGATGCCGCGGATGCGCGCGTTGAGCAGTGCCGCGAGCAGGAAGGAGATGATCACCACGGACGGCACGAACAGCAGCACGAAGACCGCGATGTTGCGCAGCGACAGCAGGAAGTACGTGTCCTGGAAGGCACGCAGGTAGTTGTCGAGACCGACGAAGCGCGTCGGCGAGAAGATGTTGAAGTTCGTGAAGCTGAGACCCAGAGCCATGACGCTCGGGATCGCGATCGCGGCCGCGAAGAGCAGCACCGCCGGCGTGATGAAAGCCCACCCGACGAGGTTCTGGCGCCGTCGGCGCGCGATCCTGCGCGGGGCGGTGGCGACGGTGGCCATGATGCTCCGGTTCGTTCGGGGTAGCGGGGTGGGGAGCGAGCGCGGCTCCCCACCCCGGGCCATCAGTTGGCGCTGGCGCGCGCCTGCTCGAGGAAGAGGTCTCCCTCGCGCTTCATGACAGCGAGTGTGTCAGCGACCGACTGGGTGCCCTCGAACAGCTTCTGGATCTCGGGCGCGTACACCGTTCCTTCGAGGGTCGTGAATCCGGGCGCATCCGATCGGATCACGTGGTTGTCGAGGTCCGCGAGGATGTTCCTGAGGTACGGGTCGTTCGCGAACTGCGGGTCGTTCTGCACCGACTTCAGCGCCGAGAAGCCGCCGAGCACCTCCGCCCACCGGAGGCTGTTCTCCTCCTGGTGGGAGGCCCACTCGATGAAGGCCTTCGCGGTCTCGCCGTTCTCGGCGTTGGCGGGGGTCACGAGGCTCCAGCTGGTCTGGATGCCGCCCGCGTGCGCACCCGGAGCCCGGCCCTCCGGGATCGGCATGAACGTGAAGTCGATCTCGTCGGCGTAGTCGTCGTAGTTGCGCAGCATCGACGTGGGCCAGAGGGTCATGGCCTCCTCGCCCGTGACGAAGCCGTCGCCGCCGCCGGACGCGGCGTAGTTCGACGAGAAGACACCGGCGTCGAGCAGTTCACGGAAGTAATCGAGGACGTCCTCCGCGGCGCTGTCGAGGTTGACCGTCGTCTCGTCGTCCGAGAGCGGGGTCCCGCCGTTGGCGTACACGAAGGAGTTGAACAGGTAGGGAGCCATCTTGAGGTTGATGCCCGCCGAAACGCCCTCGACCGTCATCGCGGCCTCGGCGGCCTCCAGCACCTCGTCCCACGTCGCGGGCGGCGCGTCGATGCCGGCCTCGTTCAGGATGCCGAGGTTGACGTACAGACCCCAGATGTCGATGTTGACGGGCAGGCCGTAGACGTGTCCGTCGGTGGTGAGCTCCTGCATCGACTGGTCGTTGAAGTCGGCGGTGTCGACTCCCGCGGCGGAGAGATGCTCGTCGAGCGCGGCCAGCTGGCCGAGGCTTCCGTAGCGACGCACCTCTTGCGCGTCCCACAGCATGATGTCGGGCACGTCGCCCGCGATCGCGGACGCCTGGAAGGCGCTCATCATGTCGGGCTGGGCGACGTAGGTGACGTTCGCCCCGGTGTCCTCGTTGAAGTCGTCCAGGATGGCGGTGATCTGGTCGGCCACGTCGCCGTCCCAGTATCCCCAGAAGACGGCGTCTCCCGACGGCGTCTGCGGTGTCTCGGCAGCGCCTGCGCAACCGCTGAGCGCGACGCCGAGCGCTACGGTCGCGGCGACGGCGCCGCCCCATGCACGTGACTTCATCGTTACTCCTCCCCTGCAGTCGAGCCGCAGGTCCATGGTGTCTGCCTCGCGCGCGTCTTCGCTGACCGCGGAGGAGGCGCTGGGGGCGCCGGGGTGGAAACTGACGGTAACGATACCATCCGGGCCTGTCAAGTCCGGTCGGACTCGTCGACCGGGGGTGCGATATCGTTCCCGGCATGACCGACGAGGACGCTGCCGTGTCGGCAGCGCCCGACGGTCCGCCGACCTCGCGGTCTCCCGTCATCAAGGATGTGGCCCGCGAGGCGGGGGTCAGCCCGATGGCCGTCTCGCGCGCGCTCGGCGACGGCAAGGGCGTTCGGCCCGAGGTGCGTGAGCACGTGCTCGAGGTCGCCGCGCGCCTGGGATACCGGCGCAATGAGAACGCCCGCAGCATCCGCCCCGGACACACGAGCGGCCTCATCGGCGTGGCGATCACGCACATCAACAACCCGTACTACGGCAACGTGGTGCTCGGCATCGAAGACGCGGTCGGCGCGGTCGGAAAGCGCATCCTGCTCGGGACGACGGGCGAGGACCCGGTGCGTGAGGCCCAGCTCGTCTCCGACCTCATGGGTCGTCAGGTCGAGGGCCTGATCGTCGTGCCGTCCGGCGGCGAGGCGGAGCATCTTCGGTCTCCACAGCTGCTGCGCACCCCGCTGGTGCTGGCATCGCGTCAGCTCGAGGGGATCGAGACCGACGCCGTGGTCGTCGACGACGTCGGCGGCGCGATCGCCGGGGTCGACGCGGCTCTCGACCGCGGGCTCCACCGGATCGCCTACCTCGGCTACGCGGCGTCGACCTTCACCGGCGAGCGGCGGTTCAGCGGATTCCGGCAGGCACTCGCCCGACGGGCGGTGCCGCTCGACGACGGGCTCGTGCGTCGCGACCTTCACGACATCGCGAGCGCGCGTCGTGCCGCCGGCGATCTCCTCGATCTCCCGACGCCGCCGGACGCGATCTTCTGCGCGAACAACCGTTCGGCCGTCGGTGCGCTCGAGGAGATCGGCGCGCGACGTCGCAAGGGTCGCATCGAGCTCCCCGCGATCGTGAGCTTCGACCGCTTCGAGCTCGCCGACCTCATGCCGATCCCCGTCGTCATCATCGATCACGACGGACGAGAACTCGGGCGGCAGGCCGGGCAGCTGTTGCTCGAGCGCCTGGCCGGAACCGCGCCCGACGGCCCGCGACGCGTCGAGATCCCGGCGGTCGTGCGGGGCTGACCCGCCGGCCCGCGGGCGACTTGCGTTCGGTAGGGAGGTTGGTATCGTTACCAACCATGCGACCTCACGCGCGCGCCACACTGGCCGTCGACCTCGGCGGCACGGACATCAAGCTCGGCCTCTTCGACGGTCCGCGCGTGCTCGCGACGACGGAGTTCGCGACGACGGGAGCCGCCGCCGATCTCGACGCGGTTCGCGACGGCGTCGAGCGGCTCACCACCGAGGCGGGCCTCTCGGGCGCGTATCGCGGAGTGGGCATCGCAGTGCCGGGAATCGTCGACCGATCCGCCGGCGCACTCGTCGGCGCGCAGGACAAGTATCCGTGGGCGCTCGGTCGCGACCTCGTGAGCTGGGCGGAGGATGCCTTCGGTGCCCCCGCGGTGCTCGAGAACGACGCTCGCGCCGCGCTCGTCGGAGAGCGCCGCTACGGGGCGGCGACCTCCCATCCGGACGCGGTGCTTCTCACACTCGGCACCGGGATCGGAACCGCAGCGACTCTCTCCGGGGTGCTCGTGCGCGGTCGTACCGACCACGCCGGAGTGCTCGGCGGCCATCTCACGATGCAGCTCGACGGCCCGCTCTGCAACTGCGGCAACCTCGGCTGCGCGGAGTCGCTCGCGAGCACCTGGGCCCTCCCGCGCGTCGTCGCCGAGCATCCGGAGCTCGACGCCCATCCAGACTGGCGCCGCCGACTCGAGCGCGGCAACCTCAGCCTCCGCGACATCATGGCGGCACCGACCTCCGACGCGTTCGCGACCGACGTCGCCGACCGCTTCATCCGCGTCTGGGGAGCTGTCGCGGTCGGACTGTGCCACGCCTACGACCCGTCGATCGTGATCGTCACCGGCGGCGTGATGCGATCTGCCGCGCGCATCCTGCCCGGCGTCCGCGCCCACGTCGAGGCCCACCTGTGGTCGACGGCGCCGCGACCGCTCATCCACACGCCGACCCGCCCAGAGCACTCGGTGCTCCTGGGGCTGGCCGCACTCGCCGAACCGCATCCGGAGGACCACCGATGACCATCCCCGCGCCCACGACATCGACCACGGCACCGAACTACGTGCACCGGCCTACCGTGCCGCTGCCGGGGGAGGCTGTCGTGCGCACGGGTGACGCGATCTGGCGCGCCCTCGCCGAGGCCTCCGGCAGGCGGCGCGTGGTCGCGATCGACGCCTACCCGGGCGTCGACGTGCGAGGGCTCGTGAAGCTCGCGGCCGCGCAACTCGCGGGGGCCGAGGTGATCGACCTCGAGGAGCGCGCCGCGCTGCCGATCGACCGGATCGACGAGCTCGTCGCGCCCGCGCTCACCGACGACCGCGTCTTCGGCGTCATGAGCCACTTCCCCCTCTCGTCGTTCTACGACGCCGACGCACTCGCTCGACTGCGTGACGAACTGGCGGCCGTCGAGCGACTGACGGTCGTGGTCGGCTGGGGCGCAGCCCTCGCGGCACCCGCCGACGCCGTCGTCGTGCTCGCCGACCTCGCGCGCTGGGAGATCCAGCGCCGGCAACGAGCGGGAGCCCCGAACTGGCGCAGCGCCAACGGCGCCGAAGACCGGCTGCGCAAGTACAAGCGCGGCTTCTTCGTCGAGTGGCGTACGGCAGACCGTCACAAGCGGGGGATGCTCGACACCGTCGACTTCGTGCTCGACACCAATCGCGGTCTCGACGACGCCGCGCTCGTCGACGGCGACGCGTTCCGAGCCGCGCTCGACGAGGCGAGCACCCGCCCGTTCCGCGTCGTGCCGTTCTTCGACCCCGGGCCCTGGGGCGGACAGTGGATGAAGGAGAAGTTCGGCCTCGACCCCGACGCCGAGAACTACGCCTGGTGCTTCGACTGCGTGCCGGAGGAGAACTCCCTGCTGCTCGAGGCATCCGACGGCGCCCTCGTGGAGGTGCCGGCGATCGACCTCGTGCTCGCCCGCCCGCGAGAGCTGCTCGGCGAGAAGACCTACGCGCGATTCGGAGCGGAGTTCCCCATCCGCTTCGATCTGCTCGACACGATGCAGGGCGGCAACCTCTCGCTGCAGGTGCACCCAGTGACCGACTACATCCGCAACACCTTCGGCATGTCGTACACGCAGGACGAGAGCTACTACCTGCTCGACGCCGACGAGGACGCGGTCGTCTACCTCGGCAGCCGCACGGGCGTGGGACCCGAGGAGTTCGAGGCGGAGCTGCGGCGGGCGCAACGGGGCGGCTACGAGTTCCCTGCCGACCGGATGAGCAACCGCGTGCCGATCAAGAAGCACGACCACGTCGCGATCCCTGCGGGCACCATCCACTGCTCTGGTGCGGGGTCGATGGTGCTCGAGATCTCGGCGACGCCCTTCATCTTCACCTTCAAGCTGTGGGACTGGGGGCGCCTCGGAATGGACGGGGTGCCGCGGCCCATCCACATCGACCACGGCATGGCGAACATCGCCTGGGAGCGCGACACCGAGTGGGTGACGACGCAGCTCGTCGGTCAGGTGGAGACGCTCTCCCAGACCGACGACGTGGTCGAAGAGCGCACCGGGCTCCACGAGCTCGAGTTCATCGAGGTGCGCCGCCACTGGTTCTCGCAGCAGGCCGACCACGACACCCTCGGCACCGTGAACGTGCTCAACCTGGTCGAGGGGGACGAGGCCGAGGTCGCGAGTCCGACGAACGCCTTCGCCCCGTTCGTGGTGCACTACGCGGAGACCTTCATCGTGCCGGCGAGTGTCGGGCCCTACGTGATCCGGCGCACGGAGAACTCCCGCAGCGAGCGGTTCGCCACGGTCAAGGCCTCGGTGCGGGGGACCCAGCACTGAGGGTTCCCACACGCCCGGGCCGACGATGGTCCGGCTCCGATCCCTCGCGCGCTCTCGGCACCTCACCGTGGGCGCGCGGCGCGACCCTCCGCGGAGTGCGTCGGGGCCCGCTCCTCCCCGCGGACCCTGTCGCGTTCCGCGGATCGCGGGCACGAGAAAGGCCCCGGTTCCGTCGAACCGGGGCCTTCTACTGTCTCAACCAGTGTGCGCCCGAAGGGACTCGAACCCCTAACCTTCTGATCCGTAGTCAGATGCTCTATCCATTGAGCTACGGGCGCATCATGCCGCTCGGAAGAGCCGACAACCTGACGACTCTATCATCCCGTCGCGGCGGCGAGGGCCAGGGTCGCGAGGGCCACGGTGACGGGCGCGACGACGATCCCGAGCAGCACGTAGCGCGACCACGACAGCTCCACCCCGAGGGCGACGAGCCGGCGGTGCCAGAGCAGCACGGCCAGCGACGCCCACGGGGTGATGAGCGGTCCGGCGTTGACGCCGACGAGCAGCGCCGCGATGCGGGCGGGGGATGCCGCCACCGGCTCGAGGGCGAGGTACGCGGGCAGGTTGTCGATCGCGTTCGCTCCGAGGAGTCCCGCGAAGGCGACCTGCAGGAGCGCGAGCGGGTCGTCGCCCGATCCGGCGACGAGCGCGAGCACCGCGGTGAGCCCGACCGAGTGCGCCGCCTCGACGACGAGGAAGAGCCCGCTCGCGAACACGACGATGCCCCAGGGCACGAGGCCGAGCCGCAGCGCCGTGCGACGCCGCACCGCGAACGCGGCCGCCAGCGCGACCGCCGCGACGCACGCCGGGAGCCACACCGGCATCCCGGACACCAGGAGCGGCAGCAGCACGACGAGCACCCCGGACGCGAGCACGAAGAGCACCCGATCGGCGACCGGCTCGACCGGTGCGGCGGCGTAGCGGGTGCCGAGCGCGCGGCGCGCGACGACGGCGATCGCGACACACGGCACGATCACCGCCACCGCCGCCGGGGCGAGCATGAGCGCCGCGAACGTGCCGGGATCGGGATGCCCGAGCGGCTCGAGCGCGAGCAGGTTGGTGAGGTTCGACACGGGCAGCAGCAGCGACGCCGTGTTCGCGAGCCACACCGTCGTGAGCGCGAACGGCAGCGGCGGCAGCCCGTGGTGGCGGGCCACGAGCACGACGACGGGCGTGAGCAGCACCGCCGTGGTGTCGAGGGAGAGGAAGACCGTGCTCGCGACCGCGAGCACCACGATGAGCAGCCAGAGCAGCCACGCGCGGCCGAGCCCGAGACGGGCGAGACGCTCGGCGAGCGCCGTGAACACCCCGGCCTCGGCGGCGAGCTCGGCGACGACCGTGATCGCGACGGCGAACAGCAGGATCGGCCACACCCGATCGGCGACCGCGAGGGCGTCGTCGACCGGCAGCACGCCGGTGAGCAGCGCGAGGCCGCCGACGACGAGGAGTCCCGCCCCGAGGATCGCGATGCGCACCCTAGAAGTGTGGGGCCTCGACGGGGGTCAGTCGCACGTCGACGCCCAGCCCGGGTCGACGCGGTCGTCGGGTCCGGACGGCGTCTGGGGAGACCAGCCCTGCCGCGGGTAGCGGGCGACGAACTCCTCCTCGGCGATCGGGACGGCCTGCGCGACGCCGTGCGCCTCGAGACAGGGCAGCAGGTAGCTCGTCCAGTAGCGGTACACCCAGCGGAGCGACGCGTCATCGGGACGGATGTGCGGCTCGACCGCGTGCCGCACGAAGCACGAGTAGACGACGAGCGCCGACTCCGCGGAGTCGCCCATCGCGCTCGGCAGTCCCCAGTCGTCCACCGCGACGGCGACACCCTCCGCCGCGAGGCACGCGGCGCGCGCCTGTGCGTCGTAGTCCTCGAACGCGGCGTCCGGCAGCTCCGTGCCCGGGAACTGCGCCCGCAGCTGCTCGCCGAGCAGCACGACCTCGAACTCCCGCGCGGTCTCCCGCTCCTCGGGCGTGTACGGCGACCGCGGCGGATACTGCCCGAACTCGGCGTAGAACGCGTCCTGCCGCTCCTGCCAGTACACGTGCTTGACGTCGCCCTTGCGGGCGAGGGGGGCGGTGAGTCGCTCGTCCTCGGCGACGTAGGCGAGAGCACCGGTCACGGCGGCGGCGCCGAGCAGCAGGATCCCGAGCGCGCAGCCGACGAGGGCGAGCACGCGCCTCATCGCGGCGTCTCGGGGTCGAGCCGCCACCACAGCGCCGCGGCGATGCACAGCGTGACGATGCCGGCATCCGCGAGCAGGATGCCGGTGCGCCACCCGGCGGAGGAGTCGGCGACCGCGGCGAGCACCGTCGTCGTCGCCGCGAGGTGGTCGATGCCGTCGAACAGCACGATCTGCGCGAGTCCGACGCCCCACAGCGCACCGAG
This sequence comes from Actinomycetes bacterium, assembly GCA_023457615.1. Lineage (GTDB taxonomy): Bacteria > Actinomycetota > Actinomycetes > Actinomycetales > Microbacteriaceae > Pseudolysinimonas_A. The sequence continues at coordinate 19,056 of JAEWKY010000120.1, forward strand.
CCAGCGGGTGCGCGCGCGGGCGAGCAGCACGAGAGCGCCGACGCCGATGAGGATGCCGACGACGAGCGAGAACGACTCGCGGCCACCGCCTGCCGCAGCGCCGCGGCCCAGGCTGAAGGTCGCGAACGCGATCATCCCGAGCAACACGGTGCCGACGAGCGCGAGCAGGGGTCGGTGGAACGCCGGCACGGGTCGCCGGAGCTCGCGCCCCGCGCTGAGCGCCCAGGTGAGGTCGTCGATCGCACCGCGCACCGCCCGCCGCAGGATCGAGGCGCCGATCCGCGGCTCCGGAATGCCGGATTCCCGCGCCCACGCGGCGTGGTCCCGCACGTCGGCGAGCACCTCGGCGCGACGCTCCCGCGCGGCGGCCGGCGTGAGGCCACGGGTGTACACGTCGATCCACGAGCCGACGCGGCGCCCCGCGCGCTCGACCGGGTCGGGTGCGCTCACGCGAGGGCTGTCCGCGCGGCGCCCGGGGCGGCAT
>JAEWKY010000121.1 GCA_023457615.1 Actinomycetes bacterium
GATGTTCGCCCCGGCGCCGGGATGCGAGAGCCGCTCGACGAAGAGCGTCTCCCCGTCGTCGAGCACCGCGAGCTGCGTGTGCTGCCGCAGGCGGGCCTGCACGCGCTCCATCGCCGGGATCGCCGCCTCACGCAGGCCGAGAGCCCGCGACCCGCGCGTCGCGAGCTCCCAGAGCCGCAGACCGACGCGGTAGCCGCCCTCCTCGTCGCGCTCGAGCAGTCCGGCCCGGGCGAGCTCGCCGACCAGGCGATGCGCCGTCGAGGGCGGCAGATCGGCGACACGTGCGATCTCGGCGGGTGTCAGCACCCGCCGCTCGCGGTCGAACGTCGCGAGCACCCGCACCACGCGCTCGATGACGCCGTCGCCCGACCGCGAGTTCGCCATGATCCCCGAGGATAGGCCGCCAGGACCGACCTCGCCGACGTCACCCGGTCCCGGCGCGATGCAACGGCGCGACGACGGTGCGGAACGGCGTCGCCAGTGCACCGTGTGCGACCGTCTCGATGAGCGGCGCCGCCGCGTCGCCGAACGCCGGGACGGCGAGGACCTTCTGTCGGATCGCCTCCCCCGAGGATCCCTCGAGGGACGGATGGACGTAGGCCTCGGGCGCGGACCACGCGGCACGCCGACGACCGCCGACGACGATCTCCACCTCCGCTGAACGCTGTCCTGACGCGTCGCGGAAGTCGCCGACCTCGACGTGGAACGACTCGATCAACCGCCGCTCCGGCTGCCCGACCGGCTCATCGCTCAGGAAGGCCCGTCGCAGGTCGGTCCCGTGCAGGAGCGCGGCGATCACGCAGTACGGGAGGTTCACGCGTCCTGCGTAGCGCGCGGGCGGCGTGTCGAGACCGATGGTGTACTCGATCCAGCGATCGGCGCGGCACGTGATCGAGCTGATGTCGGAGAGCTCGGGCGCTCCGCCGAGCTGCTCACGCACGCGGAGCGCGGCGTCGACGGGCGCGATGTTCGGGGCGCCCACCGGATACCGCTTCAGCACGATGTCCGCCGCCGCGAGACCCATCGGTCCCGACCACGCCGCCGTCACGTGCGGCTCATCGCTGTGACACTCGACGAACCCGAAGCGACCGGTGATCGACCTCTCGTCCGGGACGATCCCCGCCGCGGCGAGATCTGCGGCGGCGAGGCCCCGTTCGGCCGCGAGGCCGCTGTGGAGCGCCATGACGTCCGAGCCGAACTGCACGCGCAGGCCCGACCCCATCGACGCGGCGATTCCGAGGGTGGCCTGGATGAGCTCCGGCGGGCAGCCGCGGAGGTGGGCGACCGCGACGCCCGCACCGATCACGCCGAGAAGGCCGGTCGAGTGGTAGCCGCGAAGATACAGGCTGCCTCCGGCCTGCGCCCGGACGGCGAGCTGCACCTCGAGGCCGACCACGTACGACTCGATCACGTCGCCCAGCGACACCTCGATCCCGTCGGCCGCGCTCATCAGCGCCGCGAAGATCGGGACGCTCGAATGCGTATTCATCCAGATGCTCGTGTCGTCCCAGAGCTCCGCGGCGCCCGCGGTCGCGTTGAGCAGCGCAGCCGACGCGGGTGACGCGGTGCGGGGCGTGCCGATCACCGGCACCCCTCCGGGCGAGCTCGCGGAAGGCGAGCCGGCGAGCGCTCGCGCGGCGCGTTCCTCGGAGCCCGTGCCCATCACGGCGAGCGAGTCGAGCAAGAGCGCCCGGACGATCGACTCGTCCTCGGACGACACCGACCGTCGTGCGCCCGCCCATCGCGCGAGGTCCGCCTCGACCGTGGAGGCTGGGCGGACCACCCTCGCCTGGCCCGCGCTCACTTCTCGAGGACCCGGATCTGCGACGGGTCGACCGAGACCCAGACGCCGTCCCCCTTCTGCACGTCGCCGAGCGGATCCGTGGTCCACACGACCAGCTCCACGCCGTCGACGTCGACGAGGAACTCCTCGTGCGACCCCAGATAGAGTCGCGCCACGACCGTGCCCCGCCAGACGTTGCGGGCGTCGACGGGCTTCGAGCGCGAGAGCCGGGCATGCTCGGGCCTCCAGACCGCGACGGCCTCGCCCTCCGCCGAGACCTGGTCGGCGGCGACGGCGACGGCGCCGAGCGCCGACGCGAACGTGACGATCCCCTCCGCGGGCGCCTTCTTCGACGGCACGACGGGAAGATCGTTCGCCGAGCCGATGAAGTCGGCGACGTAGCGATTGGCGGGGCGGGAGTAGACGTCGCGGGGTGCACCGAGTTGCGCGATCCGACCGCCGCCCAGCACGGCGATCTGGTCGCCCAGCACCATGGCCTCGGTCTGGTCGTGCGTGACGAAGATCGCGGCGAATCCGAGTCGATCCTGCATCGCCAGCAACTCGATGCGCAGTTGCTCGCGCACCTTCGCGTCGACGTTCGAGAGGGGCTCGTCGAACAGCACGAGCTCGGTGCCCATCACGAGCGCCCGCGCGAGTGCGACGCGCTGCTGCTGTCCACCGCTCATCTGCTTCGGATACTGGTCGAGCAGTTGCGGGATGCCGACCGTGGTGAGCACCTCGCGCACGCGATCGCGCTGCTCGGCTTTCGGCATCCGACGGCCGCCGGTGGTGAGCGGGTACCTCACGTTGTCGAACGCGGTCATGTGCGGCCACAGCGCGTAGGACTGGAACACCATGCTGATCCTGCGCTTCTCCGGAGGCACCGAGATCCCCGCGGCGGAGTCGTAGACGGTCTGCGACCCGATCCGGATGACGCCGCTGTCGGGCTCCTCGAGCCCCGCGATGCAGCGGAGCAACGTCGTCTTGCCGCAACCGCTCGGGCCGATCAGCACCGTGAACTCCCCGCGGTTGACGTCCAGGTCGACGTCATCGATGGCGAGGACCCGCTCTCCTCCCTTGCGGGTGAAGGCCTTCGACAGGCTCCGGATTTCGACCAGGGGGCTGGACATGCGCTCTCTCATTCCGTCGGTGTGCGGGCGGGAGGTCAGTTCGACCAGGACATGAGGCGCCGCTGCCAGAGGAAGAGCACGGCGATGATCGTGAAGGTGATGGTCACGAGGACGAGGGTCAGTGCGGCGAGTCCGGCGAACGACCCGTTGTTGTAGATCTCGAGGATTCTGAACCCGACGACGGGATTCCCCGTGCCGGACAGCAGGGCGGACGCGGTCAGATCTCCGACAACCCGGGTGAAGAGCAGCGACCATCCCACCACCAGGCTCCCGAGCATGATCGGGAGGTTGATGCGACGGAAGGTCTGCAGGTCCGACGCGCCCGAGAGTCGTGACGCCTCGGGGAGCTCGGATCCGACCTGACCGACGGCGGCGTCCGTCGAGACGAGCGCCTGGGGGAGGTAGAGCACGAGGTAGGCGATCCCGAGGATGAGGACGGTGCCGCCGAGACGGAACGGGGGCCCGGCGAAGGCGACGACGATCGCGACCGCGACGACGATGTGGGAGACGACGGCCGGGAGCTTGAGCGCGCCCTCGAACAGGCGGGGCAGCGGTCCGCGGTTCCGCAGCAGGTACTGCGAGACCAGCGCTGCCGTCACGACCCCGATGGTCGCGACCACGAGGGCGATGCCGAGGCTGTTGAGGAGTGCGCGCAGGGTCAGCGGGTGCTGGAACACGTTCTTCCAGATCGCGTCGAGGCTGAAGCGCGTCACGTCGATGTCGAGCGTCCAGAAGCCGTTGAGGCTCACGACGAGGAGCGCGAGCAGGGGCAGCACCGCGGCCGCGGCGATGTAGGCGAGCATGAGGGCGCGCAGCGGCCATCGCCATCCTCGCAGCGCGATGGTGGCGCGCTGGTGGGCCTTGCCCGAGAAGGTCGAGTTGCGTCCCGCGTTCACGAGTCGCCGCTGGACGAGCCAGGCGATCGTCACGAACCCGACGACGATCGTGCTCAGACCGAGCGCGGCCTCCACGTTGGGCGGATAGGTGAAGGTCAGGAGCTTGACGATGCTCACCGGGAGGAGCTCGATGCCGGCCGGCGAGCCGATGATCGCCGGCACGGAGAAGAGAGCGAATCCTTGCCACGCCATCAGGAGCACGGCGCCGCCGATGCTCGGCCCGAGCGCGCGGAGGGTCACCCGGCGAAGGGTCTCGAAGAGTCCCGCCCCGCTGATGCGCGACTGCTCCTCGAGCACGGGATCCAGGCTGCGCAGTCCTGCCGCGATCATGAGGAACGCGTAGGGGACCTGATACAGCGTCAGCACGAAGACGAGGCCGTACCACGAGAAGATCGAGAACGGGCCCTCGGTCAGGTGGATGCCGAGGGGCTCGAGCAGCGAGCGGAGGAACCCGTTGATGTAGCCCGCGCGGGGCGAGAGCAGCAGCACCCAGCCGATCGCGCCCGCCACGGGAGGGATGAGGAACGGGAGCAGGGGGAAGGTGTCGGTGAGGAAGCCGAAGCGCGCGTCGGTGCGCTCGTTGAGCCACGCGAAGACCGCGCCGATGATGAGGGCGAGGATGCTGCTCGCCGCGACGACCCCCACGGTGTCCAGCACGATCTTGAGCAGGCCCGGAAGGCCCAGGGTCTCCTCGAAGACGGCGAGCGAGGGGCGCCCGTCGTTCCAGAAGAGCCCGAAGGCCAGCCGGCCGAGCGGATAGGCAGCGAGGACGGCGAGCACGAGCGCCACGACGAGCCCCGTACGGTCGAAGAAGGTGGCGCGCGGCCTGCGCCTGCGCGGACGCGCATCCTGGGACTCCGCGATCGACGTCGCGGCACGCTGGCTCGACTGCATCTCCTGGCTCACTCTCTCGTTCCGATCCCCGATCGAGGAGCTGGCGCGCCGCGCTCCGGCCCGGCGCACCAGCTCCCGGTGGATTCTCTAGCCGACGCCCATGAGGTCGAACAGCGCGTCGGACTTCTCGAGCAGCGCGTTGTCCATCGACACGCCCCGGGCGGGCATGTTGAGACCCGTCACGGGCGACGACCGCCCCCAGAGCTCGGGGTCGTTCATGAGTGCCTGACCCTCGCCGATCATGAGCCAGTGCGCGAAGAGCCGCATGGCGTCGGGATGGCTGGGCTCGGCGGTCAGCGCGAGCGAGTGCTCGTACAGCGGCGCGAAGTCCATCGGGACGTGCTTGACGGGGGCGCCGGATTCGGCGAGCGGGTACGCCACCGACGCCAGGCTGCCGATCCCGAGGGAGCCCTCGCCGGCCGCGAGCGCTTCGAAGTTGGGGATCATCCCGGGGGTGACCCGGTAGATGTTCCCCGCGAGCCCCTCGATGAAGTCCTCCCCGAACTCCTCCTGGAGCGTCAGGAAGCCGAGCGCGGTGCCCGCCGAGGTCGTGGGGTCGATCGCGATGATCTGCCCGTTCCACTTCGGGTCGGCGAGCCCCGTCCAGTCGTCGGGCACCTCCGACTCGTCGACGAGGTCCGTGTTGTAGGCGAAGCCCCAGGCTTCGGCGCCGACGACGGCGGCGCCGTCCTGGTAGAGATCCGCCGGGAACTCGTCGAGCTCGGGGATCTCGGCGTCCTGGGGATCCATCATGAGTCCCGACTCGATGAGAGGAACCGGGAAGCCGTCTCCGTGGGACACGACGATGATGTCGGCCGTCGGGGCTCCCGACTCCAGCTCGTTCGCGTACCTGCTCTCGAGCTCGGCCGTCGTGAGCCGCAGCCAGTTGACGGCGATGCCGTACTGCTCCTGGAACGCGTCGGCGAGCGCGATGACGATCGGCTCCGAGAGCGAGCCGTAGAACGTCACCTCGCCTTCCGCCTGCGCGGCTTCGACGAGAGCCTCGAGGCTGCCGGCCGGGCCCGAGGGCTCTGCCGGACCCTCGGCGGCGCACCCGACGAGCGCCGCTCCGGTGAGCGCCAGCACCGTTGCGGCGACGATGCCGCGGTGCGATCTCCTGCTGTTCATGTGATTCCTTCCGTGATCCGGCGGGGGTTCGCCGAGTTGGTGTGGTCTGTCAGCCGACGACGAGGGACTGGCCGCCGTCGACCCGGAGCGCGACGCCCGTCACGAACTGCGCTTCGTCGGACGCCAGGAAGAGCGCGGCGTTCGCCACGTCCCATCCGCTGCCCATGCGGTGCCCCAGAGGCACGCGGGAGTTGCGCTCGCGGACGACGTCCTCACGCGACTGCCCTCCGATTCCGATCCGGTTCTCGATCGCCATGGGCGTCTCCATCAGCCCGGGCAGGATCGCGTTGGCGCGGATGCCGTCGGGCGCGAAGCGGACCGCGAGGTTCTCGACGAGTGCGACGAGGCCCGCCTTCGACGTCTTGTACGCGATGTAGGGGTAGTCGATCACGGAGGCGAGGGAGCCGATGCCGAGGATGACCCCGTGGCCCTGGGCCCGCATGACCGGGACGATGTGCTTGCAGACGGCCACCATGCCCGTGAGGTTCGTCTCCGTCACCCGCGCGAACGCCGCCATCTCGATCTCGGTGAGCACGGCGTCGCCGCCCGCGAGGCTGATGCCGACGTTGTAGTGCAGGACGTCGATCACCGGCATCGCCTCGCGCGCCGCGCGGATCATCTCGACGACCGAGCCCTCGTCGGTGACGTCCGCGGCGAGGGCCCAGGCATCGCCGCCCGCGGCGACGATCTCGTCCGCCGTCTGCTGCGCGCGCGCGAGCTCGCGATCGACGACGAGCACTCGCGCGCCCTCACGTCCGAAGGTGAGGGCCGTGGCCCGGCCATTCCCGACCGTCTCGCCGGGCGTCTGCCCGCCGCCGATCACGATCGCGCTCTTGCCCTGCAATCGAGGAGTCATCCTGTCTTCCCATCTCCGTTGACGATGCGGGGGAGCGTAGCAGTGTATACACTTTAGGGGCAAATCCCTCTGATGTGGCAGTATTACGGCCACGCAAGGCGATCCGATCGACACTTTGGAGAACGGCATGAGAAGTACACCTCCGACGACCTGGGCACAGATCGTGCCGACGGGTCAGCCCGATCAGGTCGCGTACGTGGTCCCCGACCTCGACGACGCCATCGGCATCTGGAGTGCCGTCCTCGGCCGAGACGACTGGCGGGTCTACACCTACGGTCGCGAGAACGCGCGCGACCTCGGGTACCGCGGCGCCGACGCCGACTACTCGATGCGGCTGGCGCTCTGCGGCGAGTCTCCGCAGATCGAGCTCATCCAGAGTCTCCGAGGCCCGAACCTGTACTCGGAGCACCTCGATCGCCATGGCGCGGGGCTCCACCACGTCGGCTTCTTCGTCGAGTCGCTCGCCGAGCTCCGCGAACGGCTCGAGCGCGTCGGCTGCCTCCCCGTGCAGACCGGCGTCGGATACGGTCTCGACGGAGACGGTGGTTACGCGTATTACGAGCTCCCGGGCATCCCCGGCATCGTCGAGTACATCGAGGTGCCGCGCCGCCGGGCTCCCTCGGAGCCGCACGCTGCGACCGGACGAGTCTGAGGAGGATCCCATGGCCATCGTTCCCCTGCTCGGCCCCGACGACGTCGACGAGGACTACCGCGTCCTCCTCGAGCGCCCGATCAATCTCTTCGCGGCGCTCATCAACGCCCCCGACGGCTTCGCCCGCTTCCACGCCCTCGCCGAGTGGATCCGCTGGGACGCGAGCCTCGATCCCCGTCTCCGGGAGCTCGCCATCCTCTACGTCGGCTACCTCTCCCGCGATGCCTACGAGTGGAGTCACCACCTGCGTCTCAGCGAGCAGTTCGGGGTCACCGACGACGACATCCGCGGGCTCATCGACCACGCGGAGGGCCGGCCGTCGGTGCTCGGGCCGCGCGAGTCGCTCGTGCTCGCGGCCACGCGGCAGCTCACGCTCACGAACGCCCTCGACGACGACCTGACGGCGCGGCTCACCGCCGAGTTCTCCGACCGGCAGCTGACCGAGCTCGTGATCGTCATCGCCTTCTACGCGATGGTCGTCCGCGTGCTCGGCGGGCTGCGGATCGAGGTCGAGCCCGACTACCTCGTCGACCTCGCGCGCTTCCCGCTTCCGACGGCTCCGCACACCTGGCCGGCGACGGAGGCACGACCGTGAGCATCATGACGGCGACCGGGCCCATCGACGGCGCCCAGCTCGGCGCCACGCTCATCCACGAGCACATCTTCAGCCTCTACCTCGAGTACCGCGCCGACTACGGATGGGACGAGGAGAGCGCACTCGAGGAGGCCGTCGCCGCCCTCTCCGAGCTCCCGACCGTCGGGATCCGCACACTCGTCGACATGACGGTCCTCGGCATGGGTCGCTCGGCGCGCCGGCTGCGCACGCTCGCGGAGCGGGTCCCCGAGCTCCATCTCATCGCCGCCACCGGGGTCTTCACCTTCGCCGACATGCCCAACTTCTTCCGCGTGCGCACGAACCTCGTCGACGAGAACTGGATGGGCGACTTCTTCACGCGCGAGATCACCGACGGCATCGGCGACTCCGGGGTGCGCGCGAGCGTCCTCAAGTTCGTCACCGACCGGCAGGGCGCGGGCGACGACGTGCGCGTGATCGCGGGTCAGGTGGCCCGCGCTCACCTGTCGACCGGGGTGCCGATCATCACGCACTCGCACTCCGCCACGCGCCAGGGGCTCACGCAGCAGGAGCTGCTGGCGGCCCACGGCGTCGATCTGGGTCGCGTGGTGATCGGCCACGCCGGGGACTCCGCCGATCTCGACTACCTGCAGCGCCTCGCCGATGCGGGGTCGTGGCTCGCGATGGATCGATTCGGACACGGGTTCTCGGCGCCGTTCGACCAACGCGTCGAGACCGTCGTCGCGATGTGCGAGCGCGGTTACGCCGAACGGATGGTGCTCTCGCACGACACGAACGTCATCTCCGACAGCGTGCCGCCCGAGATCCACGAGGCCCCGGAGATCGCCGACTGGAACTACCGGTGCATCCCGGACATCGTGCTGCCCCGCCTCCGCGAGAGCGGGGTCTCCGAGGGTGACATCGAGCTCATGATGGTGTCCAATCCTCGAGCGATCCTGGAACCCGGGCGGTGACCGCGCCTCCCCCGGCGGGCCGCTCACGCGCGAGGATGGTGCTCGTGACCACGGAACCACGGCTCGGCGACGACGCGGACGTGATCGACGAGACCCTCGCGACGCTCCTCGACCTCCCCTCGGAGGGGCCGGCGTCGTCCCTGGCCTCCGAGGTGACGCTGTCCATCGCCCGAGACATCATCGAGGGCGTCATCCCCCCCGGCGCGACGCTCGACTCGATCACGCTTGCGGACCGATTCCAGATCAGCCGGACCCCCATCAGGGAGGCGCTCATCTCGCTCGAGCACGCGGGACTCGTGGTCATCCAGCCGCGACGTCGCCCCCGGGTGTTCGATCCCTCGCTCGAGCAGGTGATCGAGATCTACGAGCTGCGAGCCGAGCTCCACGCCCTCGTCGCCCGAAAGGTCGTCCGACGTGGCTCCGACGACGAGCTGCAGGCGCTCGCCGGAGCGCTCGCGAAGATGCAGGACGCCGCCGCGGCCGACGACGTGGCCGGGTTCTTCTGGGCCAACGTCGGATTCCACGACGCGCTCATGGAGATCACCGCGGATGCGACCCTCCGGCGTACGATCGAGGGCCTCGGACTGCAGGTGCTCCGCCTCCGGCGACTCGGGGTCTCCTATCCCGGTCGCATGGCGCGGGCGCTCTCCGACAACGAACGGCTGCTCCTCGCCCTCCAGGATCGCGACGAGAATCTCGCCGCCGAACTCGCACGCTCGCTCATCCTCCGAGCTCTCGACGGTCTGCGCGTCGTGCTCGGGCCGGGCCGGACATGACCCGGGGGGAGCTCGAAGGACGCGACGTGCTCGTCACGGGAGCGGGTCGCGGGATCGGGCTGGCGATCGCGGGTGCCGCCCAGCGAGCGGGGGCGCGGGTGTGGGGCGTGGGCAGGAGCCGACCGGACGACGACGCGCCGTTCCACTCCTTCGACCTCGTCGACGTCACCGACGACGAGAGCGTCCGCGACTATTTCGAGCGCCTCGCCGACGTGCCTCTGCACGGGCTCGTGAACAACGCCGGCCGGGCGACGCCGGCATCCTTCCTCGACGTGACGGCGGCGCAGCTCGACGACGCGATCGCACTCAACCTGCGGTCCACCTTCGTCGTCTCCCAGCTCGCCGCGCGATCGATGTCGGGCCGTGGAGCGGGATCGATCGTGCACGTCGGGTCGGTCAACGCGTCGCGGGGGGTCGGCGGCACGGCCGCGTACTCCGCCACGAAGGGCGCGATCTCGGCGCTCACCCGCGCGATGGCGGTCGAGCTGGCGCCGGTCGGCATCCGGGTCAACGAGGTGACGCCCGCGGCGACGGACACCGAGCGGCTCAGGACGATCCTCACCGACGGCGAGCGCTCCGCACGTGCCGCGCGCATCCCGCTCGGTCGTCTCGCCCACGTCGAGGAGGTGGCGGACGCCGTCGTGTTCCTGCTCTCCGAGCGGTCGGCCTTCGTGACGGGCCATGCGCTCGCCGTGGACGGCGGGTACCTCGCCCTGGGCACCGCCTAGCGCCTTCCGCGGCCTCGGCGAGCAGCACGAGCCCCGACGACGACGCGTGCAGCGGGAGCCGTCCGGCGACCTGCGCGATGTTCGCCCCGGCGCCGGGATGCGAGAGCCGCTCGACGAAGAGCGTCTCCCCGTCG
>JAEWKY010000122.1 GCA_023457615.1 Actinomycetes bacterium
CCCTGCTCGACGAGGCCGGCTGGACGCTCGGCGCCGACGGCCTGCGCACCCGCGACGGCGCGCCGCTCGCGATCACGTTCCTCCACGACTCGGCGCTCGGCGCGGGCGGATCGGCCGCGGCGGAGCTCGCGGTCGCGGCCTGGCAGGAGCTCGGCGTGACGGTCGACGCGCAGACGAAGCCGACCGACGAGATGTCGGGCGTCATGTTCGGCGGCGGTGTCTGGGACGTCATCTGGGAGCCGCTCAACGTCAACACCCCCGACCAGCTGCTCGGATTCCTCACGGGCCCCGGGCCGGCCGAGGGCGGCGTGAACTTCGCGTCGATCGCGAACGCCGAGTACGAGGCGGCGGCGGCCGAGGCGATGGGGCTGAGCGGCACGGACAGCTGCGAGGCCTGGTTCGACGCCGAGGCCGCGCTCGTGGCCGACGCGAGCGTGCTGCCCTTCGCGAACAACATCCTGTCCATCTACGGCAACGGCGCGGAGTTCGAGGTGACCGACACGATCGTGCCGACGAGCATCCGTCTCGTCGACTGACCGTGTCACCGGGCGCCCCCGGCCCCGCGGGGGCGCCCGGTATCCTCACCTCGAGCATCGGTAGCGCAACGTGATCGACATCCAGACCCCGGCCGACGCGGCCCCGACCGGCCCCGCGACCGCTGACCGGCGGCCCTCCGGCGGGCTGCTGCGGAACCGCTGGGTGCGGTTCGCGCTCCGTCGCGGCGTGCGGCTCGTGGTCTCGCTCCTCGTGCTCGTCACGGCGGCGTTCCTCATGATCCACCTCATCCCGGGCGACCCCGTGCGGGCGATCCTGGGACCCACGGCCTCCCCCGCGCTCATCGAGCAGACCCGCGCCAACCTCGGGCTCGACGACCCGCTCCTCGAGCAGTACCTGCGCTTTCTCGGCGGCATCTTCACGGGCGACCTCGGCACGTCGATTCAGTTCCGGCTGCCGGTCTCCGACGTCATCGCCGCGCGCCTCCCCGCGACCCTCGCCCTCGGCCTCGCGGGCTTCGCCGCCGCCGTCGCGATCGCCGTGCCGCTCGGCACCCTCCTCGCCGTCGCGACCCGCCGCGGACGCCGGCGCCGCCTCGAGCTCGGCTTCGTCTCGACGAGCGTCGTCGTGGCGACCATCCCCGACTTCCTCATGGGCGTCGCGCTCGTCTGGGTCTTCGGCGTGAGCCTGCGCTGGCTGCCCGTCGCGGGCGCCCAGGGCCCGGAGTCCTACATCCTGCCGATCATCGCCCTCTCGGTCGGACCGGCCGCGATCCTCGCCCGCATCGTGCGCGTCGAGCTGCTCGCCGCCCTCGACGCCGACTACGTGCGCACGGCCCGGGCGAAGCGGATCGAGCCGCTGCGCGTCGTGCTGCGGCACGCGCTCCCGAACGCCGTGACGGCGTCGCTCACGCTCGGCGGTCTGCTGCTCGGCTCGATGGTCGCGAGCACGGTGCTCGTCGAGAGCGTCTTCGCCTGGCCGGGCATCGGCGCGACGATCGCCGGCTCGATCCTCGGCAAGGACTACCAGCTCGTGCAGGGCATCGTGCTCGTCTACGGCATCGGCGTGCTGCTCGCCAACACCGTGGTGGATGTCGTGCTCGCCATCCTCGACCCGCGCTCGACGGCGATCGACCAGGGGGCCGCCGGATGAGGCGCGCACGTCGGATGCTGCGCACGCCCCTCTTCCTCGGGGCGGCGACGATCCTCGGGCTCGTGCTCGTCACGGCCGTGCTCGCCCCGATCCTGCTCGGCGACGCCGCGAACGCGACCGACACGTCGCAGATCAACGCGCCGCCCTCCGCCGACCACCCGATTGGCACCGACGCCCTCGGCCGCGACCTCCTGCTGCGCACCCTCGTCGCCACCCGGCTCACGGTGCTGCTCGCCCTCGGCGCGAGCGGGATCGCCCTCGCGATCGGCATCGTGCTCGGCGCCGCGCCGCTGCTGCTCGGGCGGCGGATCGGCGGCCTCGTGTCGGCGGGCGTCAACGTCGCCGTGGCGTTCCCCGGCATCCTGCTCGCGCTCTTCTTCTCGACGATCCTGGGCGTCGGCGAGGTGCCGGCGATGTTCGCGATCGGCATCGCGGGGGCCCCGGCCTTCGCGCGCTTCTGCCAGACGCTCATCGCCGGCATCGCCGACCGCGACTACGTGGCCGCGGCCCGGGTCGCCGGCCAGGGTCGGTTCCGCATCCTCGCCCGTCACGTGCTGCCGAACATCGCGGAGCCGCTCATCGTGAACGCGACGATCGGCGCGGGCGGGGCCCTGCTCGCCTTCGCCGGGCTGTCGTTCCTCGGCCTCGGCGTGCAGGCGCCGTCGTACGACTGGGGCCGGCTCATGATGGACGGCCTCAGCCGCATCTACGTGAACCCGCTCGCGGCCCTCGCGCCGGGGCTCGCGGTCGTGGTCGCCGGCCTGGCCTTCAACCTCGTCGGCGAGGCGCTCGCGAAGCTCTACTCGGTGCCCACCGTCGTCGGCGCGGCCCTCGGCACGCGCACCCGGCGTCTGCGCAGCCGGATCGCGACGGCGCCCGCCCCGACGGCGCCGCCCGTCGGCGCCTCGGTGCTCGACGTGCGCGACCTGCGGGTGACGCTCCCCGGACCCGACGGCGACATCACCCCGGTGCGCGGCGTGAGCCTGCTCATCGAACCGCAGGAGTCGGTCGGCGTCGTCGGCGAGTCGGGATCGGGCAAGTCGCTCACCGCCCTCGCGATCGCCCAGCTGCTCGAGGACCCGATCCGGGTCGAGGCGAGCGCGCTGCGGTTCCTCGGCCGCGAGCTCGACGACCCGCGCGGCACGGCCGCCTCCGCGCGCCGCCGGCTGCTCGGCTCGTCGCTCGCGATGGTCTTCCAGGACCCGACGACGTCGCTCAACCCGTCGATCCGCATGGGCCACCAGCTCGCCGAGGTGGCGCGTTTCCACGGCGGCAGGACCTGGCGGCAGGCGCTCACCTACGCCGTGCGGCGACTGGATGCCGTGAGCATCGACGATCCGCAGCGTCGCGCCAAGCAGTACCCGCACGAGTTCTCGGGTGGGATGCGGCAGCGCGCGATGATCGCGATGGGCCTCATGGTCGAGCCGAAGCTGGTCATCGCCGACGAGCCGACGAGCGCCCTCGACGTCACGGTGCAGCGTCAGGTGCTCGACCTGCTCGCGCGCGTGCGCGCCGAGAACGGCGCCGCCATCCTGCTGATCAGCCACGACATCGCGGTCGTGCGCGAGCTGTGCGACCGCATCCTCGTCATGTACGCGGGCCGGGTCGTCGAGGAGGTCGCCGCCGACCGTCTCGCCGCCGACGCGCGGCATCCTTACACGCGGCTGCTCATCGCGGCGGCCCCCGACCTCGCCACCGACCGCGACCGGCCGCTCGCGACCATCCCGGGCCGCCCCGTCGACCCGTCGAGCATCCCGGCCGGCTGCCCGTTCGCGGCGCGCTGCCCGCGGGCGACCGCGCAGTGCCTCGAGGAGGACCCGGCCCTCCTGCCGGTGCACCACGACGGGCCTCCGCAGCGCGTCGCGTGCTGGAACCCGGTCGTCACCGAGGCCGAGCGCGCCGCGATCGACGGCGTCTCGCGCGGAGCGGAGGGCGAGGCATGAGCGAGCTGCGCATCGACGACCTCACGGTCTGCTACGGGCGGCATCGGGCTCCCGCGGTCGACGGTGTGAGCCTCACGGTCCCGTCGGGCGAGATCGTCGGCCTCGTCGGCGAGTCGGGGTCGGGCAAGTCGACCATCGCCCGCGCGATCGTCGGCCTCGTGCCGCCGACGAGCGGACGCATCCTGCTCGACGGGCGTCCCGTGCCCCGGCGCGGACGGCGTCCCGTGCAGATGGTGTTCCAGGACCCGCAGTCGTCGTTCGACCCGCGCATGAGCATCGGCGAGTCGATCGCCGAGACCCTGCCGCGCGAGCTCCCGCGCTCCGAGCGGCGGGCCGAGATCGCCCGGCTGCTCGAGCTCGTGCACCTCGATCCCGCCCGCCGCGACGCCCGCCCCGGCGAGCTCTCCGGCGGCCAGCGGCAGC
>JAEWKY010000123.1 GCA_023457615.1 Actinomycetes bacterium
GTGTGGCGCTTCCGGCGGAGGTGAAGCGCCACAACGCACGAATCGAGGGTGGGAGCACGAGCCGGTAACGATCCGGGAACGGAGTTGCGCCGGGGCGGGGCGCCGGGGCTAGTCTGATCGGCTGCCCCCGAGGCGGCGAGAGGACACCGCCGCCATGAGTGCGATCACGACCGAGGAGCTCGTCGTCCCGACGACCCTCGACGGCCCGGGCGCCGCCGACTTCGTCGCGGCCGTGCGCGTCGGCAACGAGGTGTGGACGGATGCCTACGGCACCCCCGACCTGACCTATGAGCCCGACGAGGAGCTCCCCCAGTTCCACAACCCGTACCAGCCCAAGCGGCTGTTCGTCGCGCGCGACGGGGGCGGCATCGTGGCGCAGGCGACGATCGAGACCTCGGCGAGCGAGGGCTTCGACCTGTCCTGGGCGCTGCTCGGCGTGCACCCCGCCGCGCAGGGTCGCGGCATCGGTCGCGCCCTCGCGGACGTCGTCGAGGACGCGGTGCGGGCCGACGGCCGCCGCAAGGTCGTCAGCTACGTGCCCGGCCGGTCGCTCGACGGCGCGCGGCGTCCCTCGCCGACGGGCTTCGGCTCGGTCTCCGACGACGCGCGGTCGACGCGCTTCATGGATGCCCGCGGCTACTCGTTCGAGCAGGTGGAGCGGATGAGCCGCCTGCCGCTGCCCGTCGACGGGCTCGACGCGCGGCTCGCGGCCGCCCGCGCGGCGACGGGCGACGACTATCGCGTGCTCACCTGGGTCGACTTCACGCCCGAGGAGTGGCTCGAGGACCGCGCGCTGCTCGCCACCCGGATGAGCACCGACGCGCCGACCGCGGGTCTCGAGGAGCCGGAGGACCTCTGGGACGTCGACCGGGTGCGCGCCGCCGACGGGCGACGCCGCACGAACCCGCGGCGCCACCTCGTCGCCGCGGCGGAGCACGTGCCGTCGGGCCGGCTCGTCGGCTACACCGTGCTCTCGGTGCCGGCGCAGAAGCACCGGGCCGTGATGCAGTACGCGACGCTCGTGCTGCGGGAGCACCGCGGTCACCGCCTCGGGATGCTGCTCAAGGTCGCGAACCTCGCGCACCTCACCGAGTACGCGCCCGGGCACCCCAGCATCCTGACGTTCAACGCCGAGGAGAACCGGCCGATGCTCGACGTCAACGAGGCCGTGGGCTTCGTCGGCCTCGGCTACGAGGGCGCCTGGAGGAAGGACCTGTGATGAGCTTCCAGATCGAGGAGCTGCCGATCCCCGAGACGATCGACGACTCCCCCGCGGCGCGCGACTTCGTCGACAGCGTCGCGGCGCGCAACGCCGCCGAGGCGGCCGTGACCGGCAGCACCGAGCTGTCGTACCGGGCCGAGGAGCTGCTGCCGGGCTGGCGTCCGTCAGAGCACGAGGAGCGCCACCTGTTCGGTGCCCGCGTCGACGGTCGCATCGTCGCCCGCGGCACGTACGAGAGCCCGACCGACGGCGACGCGTCGAACACGGCGTGGGCGATCGTGCAGGTGCATCCCGACGCCACGGGTCGCGGCATCGGACGCGCCCTCGCCGACCGCGTCGAGGAGTTCGCCCGAACCCGCGGCCGCACGCAGGTGCACGTCTACGCGGGCACGGCCCCGGCCGACGGCGCACGCGTCGAGCCCCCGACCGGATTCGGGTCGCTCCCCGCGTCGGGACGGGAGGTGCGGTTCCTCCAGGCGCGCGGCTACTCGCTCGAGCAGGTCGTACGCGGCAGCCGGCTGCCCCTGCCCGTCGCGCCCGCGCTGCTCGCCGAGCGACGCGCGATCGCCGAGGCCAAGTCGGGCGGCTACCGCGTGCACCGCTGGGTGCGGGTCGCGCCCGAGGAGTTCCTCGACGACCTCGCGATGCTCGCCACCCGCATGAGCACGGATGCCCCCTCGGGAGGCCTCGACGAGGAGGAGGACGTCTGGACGGT
Source organism: Actinomycetes bacterium (assembly GCA_023457615.1). GTDB lineage: Bacteria > Actinomycetota > Actinomycetes > Actinomycetales > Microbacteriaceae > Pseudolysinimonas_A. Next base: position 1,938 of record JAEWKY010000123.1, read on the forward strand.
CGAGCGCTGGCGCGACCAGGAGCGCGAGCAGCAGGACTCCCCGCGCGTCATCCTGTTCGCCGCCGTCGAGCACGTCGAGTCGGGGCACCTCGTCGGCTACACCGAGCTGAGCGTGCCGCCGGAAGTCCACCGCCCCGCCGACCAGGGCGACACGATCGTGATGCGCGAGCACCGCGGCCACCGGCTCGGGATGCTGCTCAAGCTCGCGAACATCGCCTACCTCGAGGAGGTCTCGCCGGGGCATCCGTCGATCACGACGTTCAACGCGGAGGAGAACCGTCCGATGCTCGACGTCAACGAGGCCGTCGGCTTCGCGCCGTTCACCTACGAGGGGGCGTGGCAGAAGAAGCTCTAGCGGCACCCGTCGCGGGTGGGCCTAGTCGGAGGTGGCGAGCACGACGCAGAGCCGCGCGATCGTCGTCGTGCCGGCGTCGGTCGTCGCGTCGATCGAGATGAACGACGCGTAGGGGCCGCCGTCGATACCGCCCGGCGCCTCCGGCCCGACGAGCTCGAACTCGCGGGTCTGCTCCGCCCCGACGAAGATCGCGGCGTCGTTCGGGAACGCGACGCCGTCGTCGAGGTAGGAGATCGAGTAGCCGTAGGTCGTGTAGACGTCCTCCGGCGGGGTGTCGACGAACGAGATCACGTCGCCGCTCGTCTGCAGCGAGTACACGTCGGCCTGCGGCTCGATCGAGAGCCTCGGGTCGACGAAGAGCTCGTAGCCGTCGGTCGTGTTGCCCGAGCAGTCGAGCGCCGATCCGCCCCCGTCGCTCGACCCCCCGTCGCCCCCGGTGCCTCCCCCGCCGGGCGCGCACGCGGCAAGCGCGAGCAGCGGGAGCGCGGCGAGCAGGGTGAGACGAGAACGGTTCCTCATTCGGCCATCGTCTCTCCGCCGTCGCGGCAGGAGCAGTCGGGGATCGTCTTATTCCGCGCGGGTCGCGGCGAGCCGTCCGATCTCGGCGCGGCTCGCCACCCCGGCGCGCATCCGGACGTCGGCGAGGTGCTTCTCGACCGTCTTGGCGCTGATGCCGAGCTCGGCGGCGATCGCGAGGTTCGTGGCGCCACGGGCGACGAGCTCCACGACGGCCGCCTGCCGGGCCGTGAGCGAGACGCCCGAGCCGGTCGCGGGCAGCCGGTCGGCGAGGGCCACGGCG
>JAEWKY010000124.1 GCA_023457615.1 Actinomycetes bacterium
GGGCGGGGCTGCCCAGCACGCGCGGGCGGGGCGGAGGCCTCCTCCTTGGCCCGGCGCGCGGCGCTGAGGTCGACGGGCTCGACGGCGGGACGGTCGGGCACCGAGCGCATCGAGGGGTGCTCGTCGATGCCGATGCGGCGCTCGAGTCGCTCGACGCGCGCGAGGGCGCCGCGCTCCGACTCGTCGGCGGCGGGCACGAGCAGACGCGCGACCATGAGCTCGAGATGCAGTCGCGGCGACGTGGCGCCCGTCATCTCGGTGAGCGCGGTGTTGACGACGTCGGCGGCGCGGGAGAGCTCGGCCGCGCCGAACGCGCCCGACTGGGCCGACATCCGATCGATCTCGTCGAGGGGAACGCCGCGCAGCACGGCCGCGGCGCCGTCGCGCGTCGCGGCGACGACGATGAGGTCGCGCAGCCGCTCGAGCAGGTCTTCGACGAAGCGCCGCGGGTCCTGCCCGGTCTGGATGACGCGGTCGATCGCGCCGAAGACGGCGCCGGAGTCGCGGGCGCCGAGCGCGTCGACGACCTCGTCGAGCAGGGCGCCGTGGGTGTAGCCGAGCAGGGCGACCGCGCGCTCGTACTGGATCGTCGACCCCTCCGACCCCGCGATGAGCTGGTCGAGCAGCGAGAGGGTGTCGCGCACCGAGCCGCCGCCGGCGCGGACGACGAGCGGCAGCACGCCCCCCTCGACCTCGACCTTCTCGGAGCCGCACAGCTCCTGCACGTAGTCGAGCATCTGCGCGGGCGGCACGAGCCGGAACGGGTAGTGGTGGGTGCGGCTGCGGATCGTGCCGATGACCTTGTCGGGCTCGGTCGTCGCGAAGATGAACTTGACGTGCTCGGGCGGCTCCTCGACGAGCTTGAGGAGCGCGTTGAAGCCCTGCGGCGTCACCATGTGCGCCTCGTCGAGGATGAAGATCTTGAAGCGGTCGCGGGCCGGGGCGAAGGCCGCGCGCTCGCGCAGGTCGCGCGCGTCGTCGACGCCGTTGTGGCTCGCCGCGTCGATCTCGACGACGTCGAGCGATCCGCCGCCGTCGCGCGCGAGCTCGACGCACGACGGGCACGTGCCGCACGGGGTGTCCGTCGGCCCGGCGGCGCAGTTGAGGCAGCGGGCCAGGATGCGCGCGCTCGTGGTCTTGCCGCATCCCCGGGGGCCGGAGAAGAGGTAGGCGTGGTTGACCCGGTCGGTGCGCAGCGCGGTGCGCAGCGGGTCGGTCACCTGCGCCTGCCCGATGAGCTCGGCGAACGTCTCGGGCCGGTAGCGGCGGTAGAGGGCGGTGACCACGTGTCGAGGGTACCCGCCACGTGTGATGCTTCGTCGTGCTCCGCACAGCGCTCAGGCTGGAGGCCCTACACTGGACGACGGCTCTCCGCGTGGCGCCATCCAGGCCAACTCCCCCAGGACGGAAACGTAGCAAGGGTAACCGGGCTCTGACGGGTGCGCGGAGGGTCCTCAGGAGGATTCGCCTAGTGGCCTATGGCGCACGCTTGGAAAGCGTGTTGGGTGAAAGCCCTCGGGGGTTCGAATCCCCCATCCTCCGCTGAGACCCACCGCCGTACCACCCACCCGCAACGCCGCACCCGCACCACCCGCACCCGCTACCCGCTGCTGCCCGCGACGGGGACTTCGACCGAGGGGGGAGTCACCCACGTGACGGAGCCTGCCGTGCGCATCGTGCCGCGCCGGTCGCTGCTCGTCTCGGCCCTCGTGTCGATCGTGGTCGTGCTCGTCCCCGTCTCGGGAGTGCTCTACTGGTTCGCCATCCCGCGCGGTCAGGGCGGTTGGGTCGCGCTCGCGCAGGCCATCGTCGTCGGCGCCTCGCTCACGCTGCTCTTCCGCCAGCTCACGGTCGACACCGTGGTCGCCGACGGCGAGCTGCGCGGACGCGGCATCTTCAGCCCGCTGGAGCGCGTGCCGCTCGAGCGCATCGCGCGCGTCGACCTCGTCCACGTCTACATCGGGCAGTCGCCCGAGACGGTGCCGCAGCTGCTCGTGCGCGACGCGGAGGGTCGCCGCGTGTTCCGCCTGCGCGGCACGTTCTGGCACGCGGGCGATCTCGAGACGATCGCCGCGGCCCTGCCGGTGCCGCTCACCGTCGCCCCCGAGCCGATGCCGGTCGCCGAGTTCTTCCAGAGCTACCCGGGCAGCGCCTACTGGTTCGAGAACCGGCCGTGGCTCGTCGCAGCGCTCGTCATCCTCGCGCTCGCGGCCGCGGTCGGCCTCGCGGTCGGCATCATGACGCTCTTCGGCATGCCGATGGCGAGCTGATCCGGCAGCCTCCCGCGCTCAGCGCGCGCGTCCGAAGAGCTTGTCGACGAGGATGCGCGCCACCCGCACCCCGGCGTTGACCCGCTCGCGGTGCCGACGGTCGGCATCCCGCTGCTCGGCGCGCTCCTGCGTGCGCCGGCGACGCGCGGCGGCCTGCTGCTCGGCACGGGCCCGCCGGTCGGCTCGCGCGTCCTGCTCGCCAGCGGCAACTTCCTCAACGGCGTCGCCGTCGCGCTGG
>JAEWKY010000125.1 GCA_023457615.1 Actinomycetes bacterium
GCGAGGAGTTCGCGCAGTTCCCGGCCGTCATCGACACCCTGGAGAAGGACCACGTCCAGACCCAGGACGAGGCGCTGCTCGACCTGTACCGCAAGATCCGCCCGGGCGAGCCGCCGACCGTCGAGGCCGGCCGCGCGCTGATCGAGAACTTCTACTTCAACCCCAAGCGCTACGACCTGGCGAAGGTCGGCCGCTACAAGCTGAACAAGAAGCTCGGCATCGACGTCCCGCTGGCGGACTCCGTGCTGTCGAAGGACGACATCGTCGCCGCGATCAAGTACGTGGCCGCGCTGCACGCCGACGTCACGACCCTGCCGGGCCGCCGGAACGGCGAGGCGATCGAGGTCCGCGTCGAGACCGACGACATCGACCACTTCGGCAACCGCCGCATCCGCGCGGTGGGCGAGCTCATCCAGAACCAGGTGCGCACGGGCCTGTCGCGCATGGAGCGCGTCGTGCGCGAGCGCATGACGACGCAGGACATCGAGGCGATCACGCCGCAGACGCTCATCAACGTGCGTCCCGTCGTCGCCGCGATCAAGGAGTTCTTCGGCACGTCGCAGCTCTCGCAGTTCATGGACCAGAACAACCCGCTCGCGGGCCTGACGCACAAGCGGCGTCTCTCGGCCCTCGGCCCGGGTGGTCTGTCGCGTGAGCGCGCGGGCGTCGAGGTGCGCGACGTGCACCCGTCGCACTACGGCCGCATGTGCCCGATCGAGACCCCGGAAGGCCCGAACATCGGCCTCATCGGCTCGCTCGCGTCGTTCGCCCGCATCAACTCGTTCGGGTTCATCGAGACCCCCTACCGTCGCGTCAGCAACGGCAAGGTGTCGAACGACAAGATCGACTACCTCACCGCGAGCGAGGAGGACGAGTTCGTCGTCGCCCAGGCCAACGCGCCCCTCGGCACCGACGGCAAGTTCCTCGAGGCCAAGGTGCTCGTGCGCAAGAAGGGCGGCGAGGTCGAGCTCGTCGACGCCGACCAGGTCGACTACATGGATGTCTCGCCGCGCCAGATGGTGTCGGTCGCGACCTCGCTCATCCCGTTCCTCGAGCACGACGACGCGAACCGCGCGCTCATGGGTGCGAACATGCAGCGCCAGGCCGTGCCGCTGCTCCGCTCCGAGTCGCCGGTCGTCGGCACCGGCATGGAGGGCTACGCCGCGATCGACGCCGGCGACGTCATCACCGCGCTCGGCGCGGGCGTCGTCGCCGAGGTCTCGGCCGACGTCGTCACCATCCAGCTCGACGCGGGCGGCACGCAGGACTACTACCTGCGCAAGTTCGACCGCTCGAACCAGGGCACCTCGTACAACCACCGCGTCGTCGTCGAGGCCGGCGACCGCGTGGAGGTCGGCCAGGTGCTCGCCGACGGTCCCGCGACGGAGAACGGCGAGCTCGCGCTCGGCAAGAACCTCCTCGTCGCGTTCATGCCGTGGGAGGGCCACAACTTCGAGGACGCGATCATCCTCAGCCAGAACCTCGTGAAGGACGACGTGCTCTCGTCGATCCACATCGAGGAGTACGAGGTGGATGCCCGCGACACCAAGCTCGGCAAGGAGGAGATCACCCGGGACCTCCCGAACGTGAGCCCCGACCTGCTCGCCGACCTCGACGAGCGCGGCATCATCCGCATCGGCGCCGAGGTCGCGCCGGGCGACATCCTCGTCGGCAAGGTCACGCCGAAGGGCGAGACCGAGCTGTCGGCCGAGGAGCGCCTGCTCCGCGCGATCTTCAACGAGAAGAGCCGCGAGGTGCGCGACACGTCGCTCAAGGTCCCGCACGGCGAGCAGGGCACCGTCATCGGCGTCAAGGTCTTCGACGCGCAGGACGGCGACGACGAGCTCGGCTCGGGCGTCAACCAGCGGGTGGTCGTCTTCATCGCCCAGAAGCGCAAGATCACCGAGGGCGACAAGCTCGCCGGTCGTCACGGCAACAAGGGCGTCATCGCGAAGATCCTGCCGGTCGAGGACATGCCGTTCCTCGCCGACGGAACCCCCGTCGACGTCGTGCTCAACCCGCTCGGCATCCCCGGCCGCATGAACTTCGGCCAGGTGCTCGAGACCCACCTCGGATGGGTCGCGAAGCAGGGCTGGGAGGTCGAGGGCTCGCCGAAGTGGGCGGAGCGCCTGCCCAAGGAGGCCCACTCGGCCGCCCCCGGCACGAAGCTCGCGACGCCCGTGTTCGACGGCGCGCTCGAGGAGGAGATCGAGGGACTGCTCGACTCGACCCTCAAGAACCGCGACGGCGAGCGCCTGATCGACAGCACGGGCAAGACCCGCCTGTTCGACGGCCGCTCGGGCGAGCCCTTCCCCGAGCCCGTCTCGGTCGGCTACATGTACATCCTGAAGCTGCACCACCTCGTGGACGACAAGATCCACGCGCGCAGCACGGGCCCGTACTCGATGATCACCCAGCAGCCGCTCGGCGGTAAGGCGCAGTTCGGCGGACAGCGCTTCGGCGAGATGGAGGTGTGGGCCCTCGAGGCCTACGGCGCCGCGTACGCCCTCCAGGAGCTGCTGACGATCAAGTCCGACGACATCCTCGGCCGCGTCAAGGTGTACGAGGCGATCGTCAAGGGCGAGAACATCCAGGAGCCCGGGATCCCCGAGAGCTTCAAGGTGCTCATCAAGGAGATGCAGTCGCTGTGCCTGAACGTCGAGGTCCTCGGCGCCGACGGCTCGACGCTCAGCCTGAAGGACACGGACGACGAGGTCTTCCGTGCCGCGGAGGAGCTCGGCATCAACATCTCCAGCCGCTTCGAGTCGTCGTCGATCGACGACATCTGAGCCGGCCTGAGAATTCGCGACTAGGTAGAGAGAGAACTACGTGATCAACGCGACGAGTTTCGATCAGCTGAAGATCGGCCTGGCCACGAGCGCGGACATCCGCGCGTGGTCCTACGGCGAGGTCAAGAAGCCCGAGACCATCAACTACCGCACCCTCAAGCCCGAGAAGGACGGCCTCTTCGGCGAGCAGATCTTCGGGCCGAGCCGTGACTGGGAGTGCTCGTGCGGCAAGTACAAGCGCGTGCGCTTCAAGGGCATCGTCTGCGAGCGCTGCGGCGTCGAGGTGACGAAGTCGTCGGTGCGCCGTGAGCGCATGGGCCACATCGAGCTCGCCGCCCCGGTGACGCACATCTGGTACTTCAAGGGCGTGCCCTCGCGCCTCGGGTACCTGCTCGACATGGCGCCGAAGGACCTCGAGAAGGTCATCTACTTCGCCGCCTACATGGTGATCTCCGTCGACGAGGAGGGCCGTCACAACGACCTCCCCGGTCTCGAGAACGAGATCCGCCTCGAGATCAAGCAGCTCGAGCAGCAGCGCGACGCGCAGATCAACACCCGCCTCGCGACCCTCGAGACCGAGATGGCCGCGCTCGAGGAGGAGGGTGCGAAGAGCGACCAGAAGCGCAAGGTCCGCGACGGCGGCGAGAAGGAGATGGGGCAGATCCGCAAGTCGTACGACGAGCAGATCGCCCAGCTCGAGCGCGTCTGGGACGACTTCCGCAACCTCAAGGTCGGCGACCTCAAGCCCGAGGACTCCGTGTTCCACGAGCTGCAGGACCGCTTCGGCCTCTACTTCGAGGCCCACATGGGCGCCGAGGCGATCCAGAAGCGGCTCGAGGCGTTCGACCTCCAGGCCGAGTCCGACGCGCTGCACGACGAGATCGCCAACGGTCGCGGCGGGCAGAAGAAGATCCGCGCGATCAAGCGCCTCCGCGTCGTGAACTCGTTCTTGCAGACCGGCAACTCGCCGGCCGCGATGGTGCTCGACGTCGTGCCGGTGATCCCGCCGGAGCTGCGCCCGATGGTGCAGCTGGACGGCGGCCGCTTCGCGACCTCCGACCTGAACGACCTCTACCGTCGCGTGATCAACCGCAACAACCGTCTGCGTCGACTCCTCGACCTGGGCGCGCCGGAGATCATCGTCAACAACGAGAAGCGCATGCTGCAGGAGGCCGTCGACGCGCTGTTCGACAACGGCCGCCGCGGTCGTCCCGTCACGGGCACCGGCAACCGCGCCCTCAAGTCGCTCTCCGACATGCTCAAGGGCAAGCAGGGCCGGTTCCGTCAGAACCTGCTCGGCAAGCGCGTCGACTACTCGGGCCGCTCGGTCATCATCGTCGGACCGCAGCTCAAGCTGCACCAGTGCGGTCTGCCGAAGCAGATGGCGCTCGAGCTGTTCAAGCCGTTCGTGATCAAGCGCCTCATCGACCTGTCGCACGCGCAGAACATCAAGTCGGCCAAGCGCATGGTCGAGCGGTCGCGCCCGCAGGTGTGGGATGTGCTCGAGGAGATCATCCGCGAGCGCCCCGTGCTGCTCAACCGGGCGCCCACGCTGCACCGTCTCGGCATCCAGGCCTTCGAGCCGCAGCTCGTGGAGGGCAAGGCGATCCAGCTGCACCCGCTCGTCTGCGCCGCGTTCAACGCGGACTTCGACGGCGACCAGATGGCCGTGCACCTGCCGCTGAGCGTCGAGGCGCAGGCCGAGGCCCGCATCCTGATGCTCGCGAGCAACAACATCCTGAAGCCGTCGGACGGCCGCCCGGTGACCCTGCCCTCGCAGGACATGATCATCGGCCTGCACCACCTGACGACGGTCAAGGAGGGCGCCGAGGGCGAGGGCCGCGCGTTCTCGTCGGTCGCCGAGGCGATCCTCGCGTTCGACCAGAAGTCGCTCGACCTCAACGCCCCGGTGCGCATCCGTCTCGAGGGCGTGTACTTCGCCGAGGAGGACGCCCCCGAGGGTCACGTGCAGGGCTCGACCGCTCTCGTCTCGACGACGCTCGGTCGCGCGCTGTTCAACGAGACGCTCCCGGAGGACTACCCCTACGTGGAGGCCGTCGCCGACAAGGGCCGCATCTCGTCGATCGTCAACGACCTCGCCGAGCGCTACCCCAAGGTGGAGGTCGCCGCGGCGCTCGACCGCATCAAGGACGCGGGCTTCCACTGGGCGACCCGCTCGGGTGTGACCGTCGCGCTGAGCGACATCATCACCCCGGCCGACAAGCCGCAGATCATCGGCGAGTACGAGAAGCTCGCGCAGGACGTGCAGTCGAAGTACGACAACGGTCTGTACGACGACGCGACCCGCCGCACGGAGCTCGTGAAGATCTGGACCGAGGCCACCGACAAGGTCGCGAAGTCGATGCAGGCGTCGTACACCGCCGGCAACAACATCTTCCGGATGGTGTCGTCGGGCGCTCGAGGCAACTGGCTCCAGGTGCGCAACATCTCGGGCATCCGCGGCCTCGTCGCCAACCCGAAGGGCGAGACGATCCCGCGCCCGATCATCTCCTCGTACCGCGAGGGGCTGTCGGTGGCGGAGTACTTCATCGCCACGCACGGCGCCCGCAAGGGCCTCGCCGACACCGCGCTTCGCACCGCGGACTCGGGCTACCTGACGCGTCGACTCGTCGACGTCGCGCAGGACGTCATCATCCGCGAGGACGACTGCGGCACGACCCGCGGCCTCGAGCTGGCGATCGCCTCGGTGATCGACGGCGAGCTCACGCGCGACCCGAACGTCGAGAACGCGGTCTACGCGCGCTCGCTCGCCGAGGACGCCGTGGACGCCAAGGGCAAGGTCGTCGCGGAGGCCGGCTCGGACGTCGGCGACGTGCTGATCGACCGGCTCATCGCCGCGGGCGTCGAGACGATCAAGGTGCGCTCCGTGCTCACCTGCGAGTCCGCCGTCGGCGTGTGCGCGGCCTGCTACGGCCGTTCGCTCGCGACGGGCAAGCTCGTCGACATCGGCGAGGCGGTCGGCATCATCGCCGCCCAGTCGATCGGCGAGCCCGGCACGCAGCTCACGATGCGCACGTTCCACCAGGGTGGATCGGCCGGCGCGGACGACATCACGCAGGGTCTGCCGCGTGTCACCGAGCTGTTCGAGGCCCGCACCCCGAAGGGCGCCTCGCCCATCGCGGAGGCCGCCGGTCGCATCCAGATCGAGGACACCGAGAAGCAGCGCCGCGTCATCCTCACGCCCGACAACGGCGACGAGGTGAAGACCTACCCGGTCCTCAAGCGCGCGACCCTGCTGGTCAAGGACGGCGACCACGTCGAGCTCGGCGCGCAGTTCGTCGCCGGCAACCTCGACCCGAAGGAGGTGCTCCGCGTGCAGGGCGTCCGCGCCGTGCAGAAGCACCTCGTCGACGGGGTGCAGGGCGTCTACCGCTCGCAGGGCGTGCCGATCCACGACAAGCACATCGAGGTCATCGTCCGTCAGATGCTGCGCAAGGTCACGGTCGTCGAGCACGGCGACACCGACCTGCTGCCGGGTGAGCTCGTCGACCGCTCGCGGTACAACGAGATCAACCGGGCCGCGCTGCTCGACGGCAAGAAGACGGCCTCGGGCCGCGAGGAGGTCATGGGCATCACGAAGGCCTCCCTCGCGACGGAGTCGTGGCTGTCGGCCGCGTCCTTCCAGGAGACGACCCGCGTGCTCACGCAGGCCGCCATGGAGGGCAAGTCCGACCCGCTCGTCGGTCTCAAGGAGAACGTCATCATCGGCCAGCTCATCCCGGCCGGCACGGGCCTCTCCAAGTACCGCAACGTGTCGGTCGAGGCCACCGAGGAGGCGAAGGCGGAGCGCTACCCGAACCGCATCTTCACCGACGACTCGGTGTTCTCCGAGGGCGACCTGTCGTTCGTCGACTTCGACTCGTTCAGCTCCGACGACTTCTCGCCGGGCACCTACAACTGAGTCGGGGGTGGGCGCTGAGTGCGCCCGCCCCGCCTCAGGCGGTGTCTCGAGACCTCGCAGTCGCCGCGGAGGCCCTCTCCCACCCGGGAGG
>JAEWKY010000126.1 GCA_023457615.1 Actinomycetes bacterium
GGCCGAGGCGCTGCGCGTCCGGCGCGACACCGCGACCGAGACGCACGAGACGGCGCGCGCGTCCCTCGACGCCGCCCGCCGGAAGCGCCGCGAGCTCGGCTGACTCAGGCCTCCGCGTCGCGTCCCGACCGGGGGAGCTCGATCCGGAACACCGTGCGGCCCGGCGCGCTCTCGACCGAGACTCGGCCGCCGTGGGCGGAGACGATCGCGGCGACGATCGCGAGGCCGAGGCCCGTGCTGCCGGTGCCGCGTGACCGGGAGCCGTCGCCGCGCGTGAAGCGCTCGAACAGCGTCGACTGCAGCTCGGGCGCGATCCCGGGGCCGTCGTCGGCCACCGTGATGACCGCTCCCCCGTCGCCGCCCGCCGCGAGAGTCGTGACGACCGTCGTGCCCGCGGGGGTGTGCCGCCGCGCGTTGGCGAGCAGGTTGCCGAGCGCCTGGCGGAGGCGGTCGGCATCCCCGACGAGCTCGACGTCGTCGTCGGGCAGCTCGAGCTCCCAGCGGTGGTCGCCCCCGGCGACCTGCGCGTCGGCGACCGCCTCGACCACGAGGCCGCCGAGCGGCACGGGCGCGAGCTCCAGGTCGCGACCGGCGTCGAGCCGCGCGAGCAGCAGCATCTCCTCGACGAGGGTCGACATGCGCACCGACTCCGACTCGATGCGCTCGAGCGACCGCGCGGTGTCGGCGGGCAGCCGCGCCGCACGGCGACCGAGCTCGGCGTATCCGCGGATCGAGGCGAGGGGCGTGCGCAGCTCGTGGGAGGCATCCGCGACGAAACGGCGCAGGTTCTGCTCGCTCGCATGCCGCGCGGCGAGCGAGGTCTCCACCTTGCCGAGCAGCCGATTGAGCGCGGTGCCGACCCGGCCGACCTCGGTGGTCGGCGCGTCGACGTGCACGCGGTCGGGCATCGACACCTCGCCGGTCTCGAGCGGCAGCTCCGACACCCGCGACGCCGTCTCGACGATCCGCGTGAGCGGGCGCAGCGCGAGCCGCACGAGCAGCGTCCCGAGCAGCAGCGCCGCGGCGATCGCGACGAGGCTCACCGCGACGATCGTCGAGACGAGGGATGCCGTGGTCGCGTCGACCTCGGCGAGCGACAGCCCGTTGAGCACGACGGCCGATCCCGCCGGATCCTCGAAGGGGGTCGCCACGACCCGGTACGACCCGAGGTCGCCCAGGTCGACGGTGTGCGGTCGCCGGTCGGCCGGGACGGCGAGCAGCACACTCACCTGGTCCGCCGAGAGCGCGCTCACCTGGCCGTAGCCGAGGTATCCCGCGCGGAGCGCCTCGCCGTCGAGCGAGACGAGCCCGACGGCCCCGGCGCCCTCGCCCGGCAGCAGCTCGACGATCGACCCCGGGATCTCCCGGTTCACCACGGCCGTCGTGCGCTCCGACGCCTCGAGCAGCAGCCTGTCGAGCCGCTCGACGAGCCGCGGATGCGACGCCGCGACCGTGACCGAGCCGATCGTGAGGGCGAGCACCGCGAGCAGCCCGGTGATCGCCGCGACGAGGCGGGCGCCGAGCGACCAGCGTCTCACGGGGTCGGCGCCGTCGGGGTCGCGGGGCGCAGCGAGTAGCCGACGCCGCGCACCGTGTGGATCATGCCGGGGCCGTGCGCATCCAGCTTCTTGCGCAGGTAGGAGATGTACAGCTCGACGACCGCGGCCCGTCCGCCGAAGTCGTACGACCAGACGCGGTCGAGGATCTGCTCGCGGCTCAGCACGCGCTTGGGATTGCGCATGAGGAAGCGCAGCAGCTCGAACTCGGTCGGCGTGAGCTGGATGGGGTGGCCCGCGCGTTCCACCTCGTACGACTCCTCGTCGAGCATGAGGTCGCCGACCCGCACGATCGGACCCTCGTCGGCGCCCGTGCGCAGCGAACGTCGCACGAGGCCGCGCAGCCGCGCCATGACCTCCTCGAGGCTGAACGGCTTCGTCACGTAGTCGTCCCCGCCCGCCGTGAGCCCGGCGACGCGGTCCTCGACGGCGTCCTTCGCGGTGAGCAGCAGCACGGGGCAGTCGTTGCCGGCCTCGCGCAGGCGCCGGAGCACGGCGAGGCCGTCGAGGCCCGGCATCATGAGGTCGAGCACGACGACGTCGGGTGGGGTCTCGCGGGCGAGCTTGAGCGCGGTCTGGCCGTCGTGGGCCACGCGGGTGTCCCAGCCCTCGGAGCGCAGCGCCATGCGCAGCATGTCGGCGAGCAGCTCCTCGTCGTCGACGACGAGCGCCCGGATGGGCTTACCGTCGGGTCGCGTCAGCACACGGGGCACGACACCATTGGATGCCGACTTCCTTTGGAAATTCTGTGGGTCGAGTGCCCGGTGCAGCCGGGTGTCTCGAGACCCCGTGTGTCGGTCCTGGTTTCGGTGCACCGCGCTGCGCGCGGCACTCACCCCGCGAGGGCGGCGCGCAGCTCGTCGGCGGAGAGGGGGTAGCCGAAGGCGGGGGTGTGCGACTGGAACGCCCGACCCGTCTCCAGCGGGCCCGTGAGCACGGGATCGAAGCCGAGCTCGTCGACGAGCGCGGCGACCACGGCGGTGTCGGCGGGATCGTCCCCGGCGATCGCGAGCGCGACGCGACCCGGCGAGCCGGCGGGCAGGCCGCGCTCGTCGAGGTCGTGGTAGCCGAGGTGGCTGAACGCCTTGACGACGCGGGCGCCGGGCAAGAGCGACGCGACGATCTCGCTCGTGCCGCGCGGATCCTCGGTGAACTCGGGCAGCGGACCGTCGACGGGTTCCCAGTGGTTGGCGGCGTCGATCACGAGCTTGCCGGTGAGCGCGGCGGTGGGCAGCGTGCGCACCTTGCCGAGCGGGAGGGCCAGGATGACGGCATCCGAACCGGCGATCACCTCGGGCGTCGTGAGCGCCTCGGCGCCGGGCGCGAGCACGTCGACGATGAGGGCGATGCGGTCGGCCGAGCCCGAGGCGGAGATGAGCACGCGATGGCCGGCGGCGAGGGCAAGGCGCGCGAGCACCGTGCCGACCTTCCCGGCGCCGAGGATGCCGACCGTGCGCGGGAGGGAAGCCACCAGGCGAGTGTAGGGTCAGCGGCATGGCATCGCCGGAGGAGACCGAGGCGCGCGTCGCCGTGTACATCGACTTCGACAACGTCGTGATCTCGCGGTACGACCAGCTGCACGGTCGGGAGTCGTGGCGCAAGGACGACGCCCGGTTCGCGAGCGACAAGACGCGCGCGAAGCTCGACGAGGCCCGCGTCGACGTCGGGGCGATCCTGGAGTACGCGTCGTCGTACGGCACGATCGCGCTCAGCCGCGCCTACGCCGACTGGTCGGTGCCGGCGAACGCCGCCTACCGCGGGCAGCTCGTCGACCGCGCGATCGATCTCACGCAGCTCTTCTCCACGTCGGGCACCAAGAACGGCGCCGACATCCGGCTCGCGGTCGACGTCATCGACGACCTGTTCCGGCTCTCCGACGTCACGCACGTCGTGATCGTCGCGGGCGACTCCGACTACATCCCGCTCGTGCAGCGGTGCAAGCGCCTCGGCCGCGTCGTCGTCGGCATCGGCGTCGCCGGGTCGACGAGTGCCGCCCTCGTGCACGCGCTCGACGAGTTCGCGTCGTACGACACGCTGCTGACGGGCGACGACAGGGCCGAGGCCGCCGACGTCCCGCCGGCTCCCGCGGTCGACGAACCGGAACCGGCGGCTCCGCCGCCCGCGAAGATGAGCGCGGAGGCGGCGTCGCGGCTGCTCGTGCGCGCGATCGAGCTCGCGCAGGTGAACCAGGCCGACGACGAGTGGGCGAACGCCTCGCGCGTGAAGTCGCAGATGAAGCGCCTCAACGCCTCCTTCAGCGAGAAGGATCTGGGCTTCCCGAACTTCATGGAGTTCGTGCGCTCGAGCTCGGACCAGGTCGAGATCCGCGAGGAGGGGCAGCAGCGCCACCTGCGCCTCCGCCCGGCGAAGCCCGCGCGCTCCCGTCGCGCGACGAAGGCCGCGGGGTCGACCGCGAGCTGAGCCGCCGGCGTCAGCCCGGGGCCGGCGTGAGGCGTCGACGCAGCAGGGTGCGCTCCGCGAACGTCCACGTCGTCGACACGGCCAGGTAGAGCGCCGCGGCGAGGGGCACGAACGCCGCGATCCCGACGGTGAGGAACGACAGCCAGGAGAGGGTCGCCGTCATGCCCGCGAGCGGACCCTCGGTCGGCGTCGCGGTCGCCATCCTCAGCGTCTGCCGCCGGGTGAACCAGGCGACGACCGCCATCACCGCCAGAAGCGCGATCGGGACGAGCACGTGCCACCCGGGCGTCCCCAGCATCCCGGGCAGTGACAGCCCGAGCGGGGCGCCGAACAACGTCTCGCGCAGCAGCTCGTTCGGATGCCCGTTGAGCGTCGGGGAGACCGCGACGCCGTAGAGCACCGACACGATCGGCGCCTGCGCGAGGGCCGGCCAGAGTCCGGCGAACGGCGAGACCCCCTCCTCGCGGTAGAGCTCGAGGGTCTTGCGCTGCAGCGTCTCGGGGTTCTTCCGGTAGCGCTTCTGCAGCTCGGCGAGCTTCGGCGCGACACGGCGGCGGGCGACCTCGGCGCGCACCTGCAGCACGCCGAGGGGCACGAGCAGCGCCCGCACCACGAGGGTGACGAGCACGATGGCGAGCGCGGCGGCGGCGGAGCCGGCGAGCGGTTCCAGGATGCCGGCGAGCCCGAGGAGGGCGGAGTGCGCCGCGTCGAGCACGGCGGCGAGGAGCGGGAAGGCGGAGAGGTCCAAGGGTCGTCCTTCGATCGGAGGGGTCGGGGCGTCTGGCCGCGACCCTCCGGGACGGAGGACTACACGGCCGGAGCGACTCCTCCTGGCGCGCGCGAGCGCGTGCGACCCGCGGTGTCGGGGTGGCTCGGCTCGGGCTCGGAGTCGAACGACTCGCGGTGGGCGTGCC
>JAEWKY010000127.1 GCA_023457615.1 Actinomycetes bacterium
TTTTGGGGGCCAAACAGCCCTCGTGCACGGTCCTCGGCATGCCCGACCCTCGCGTCTCAGCTAACGATAATGATTCTCATTACGGTACGGTGGCGGCATGAGAATCCATCCTGTGATCCCCGCGGCGGCGCTCGTGCTGCTGCTCGGCGGCTGCGCCGCCCCCGTGTCCGACCTCCCCGACGACGATCCCCACGCCGAGAGCGAGCTGGACGCCCCGCAGCCGCGTCTCGCCGTGCTGCACGACGGCGGCATCCTCGTGCTCGACGCGACGACGCTCGACGAGGTCGCCGACGTGCCGACCGACGGTGTCACGCGCCTCGCCGAGGCCGGCGACGGTCGGCACGTCCTGCTCACGACCGCCGACGGCTTCGCGGTGCTCGACGGCGGGGCCTGGACCGACCGTCACGGCGACCACGGCCACTCCTACGCCGCGCCGCCCGAGCTCACCGACCTCGAGTTCCCGATGGACCACCCCGGCCACGTCGTGCCCCACCACGGCACGACGGCGCTGTTCAGCGACGGCGCCGGCACGGTCACGTTCGTCGACGCCGACGACCTCGACGAGGATGCCCCCGCGACGCGCGTGCTCGAGCTCGCCTCGGCGCACCACGGCGTCGCGCTGCAGCTGAGCGACGGGGTCGTGCTTGTCACCGCGGGCGACGAGGAGTCGCGTCGCTCGGTGCTCGCGCTCGCCGCCGACGGCACCGAGCTCGCCCGCACCGACGCGTGCCCCGACGTGCACGGCGAGACGGTGGCCGCGAACGAGGCCGTGCTGTTCGGCTGCACGGGCGTCGTCGTCGTGCACGAGGCGGGCGGGTTCCGCACGATCGCGCTGCCGGATGCCGAGGGCAACGTGAGCGGGCCGGCCGGCTCCGACGCGTCGCCCGTGGTGCTCGCCGACTACCTCGCCCCGGGAGAGGACCTCTCGTCCCGCGTCGCGCTGGTCGACCTCGCCGCGGATGCCGTGCGTCTCGTCGAGCTGCCGGCCGAGTACTACTACTGGTCGCTCGCGCGGGACGACGACGGCGACGGCGTCGTGCTCGCGACCGACGGGTCGCTGCACGTCGTCGACGTGATCTCGGGCGCCCTCACGGCATCCCTGCCGGTGATCGACGCGTGGACGCCGCCCGAGGACTGGCGCGACCCGGCCCCGTCGGTGACGGTGCTCGACGGGATCGCCTACGTGACGGATCCCGCGGGCCACGCGGTGCACGCCGTCGACCTCGCGACCGGAGATTCGATCGGCACCGCCGATCTCGGCGACACCGTGCCGCACAGCCTCGCGCTCATCCGCGGCTGAGCCGTCGCCGCGTCGGCGGGTGCGGGGTCAGCGACCCCAGGCGCTCGCCGGCGCGGAGACCACGGGCACCTCGCTGTAGTGCCAGTGCCCGCCCCACGCGTAGTGCCCGCCCGCCCAGGGGGAGGCCCAGATCGCGTACTCGGTGACCGAGGTCTCGGCCGAGACGGCGAAGGCGGCGGCGATGTCGCGGTAGCCGCCGCTCGTGGTGAGGGCCTTTGCGACGACGCGGGCCGACTCGTCGAGGCTCGCGTACGAGGCGAAGCCGCCCGCGCCGATGTTGAGCGGGTTGTTGCGCCGGAACCAGTCCTCGGGACCGTTCTCCTGCCGCATCCACCGGGTGATCACCGTGACGTTGTTGTCGCTCACGGGCCAGCCGGCGTAGACGAGCACGAGCTTCGCCCAGTCGTGGTTCGTGCCGCCCTGGATGAAGGTCTCGGGACCGGGCGTCGAGCCGAAGGCGTCGCGCTCGAGCGGCAGCACCGCGGCGGTCGCCTCCTTCGTGACGGCCGACGACATGACGAACTCCTGGGCGTGCACCCGGGCGTACTCGTCGCGGATCTCCGCGAGCGACGGAGGCGCTCCGAGCGGGTAGACCGCGATGCCGGTCACGAGGATGAGCGAGCCCCCCGTCGCGCCGAGGGCGTGACGGAGGGTGAAGCGGGAGCGCGTGCGGTGTCGGGAAGTCATTCGCCCGGGAGGCTAACATCCCGTTCCCGGGTCAACCTGGGAAGAGCCCCAGCGATCCGACGAGCACCTGGTGGCCGCCGAAGTCGCGGGCGTAGCAGTACCAGGAGGGTCCGCCGGGCCCGGCGAGCTCGAATCGCGCGACAGGTTCGTCGCCGGGCGCGCTCGCGGCGACGACCTCGGCGCAGGTGACCGCGGCCGAGCGGCTCTGCACCACGTAGCTCGTGTAGAGCCCCGGCAGCAGCAGCGCGACGATGCCCACCACGACGACCACGCGCATCATGCGCAGGGTGCCGGGCCGGCGCAGCGGCCGGTCGTCCTCGTGCGGCACGTAGCCGCGCAGCTCGGGGGGATCGTCGTCGGCCACGCGACTATTGCATCACCCGTTCGCCCGTGCTCGATACGATGCCCGCGTGAGCGTGCCCGCGACCGATCCCGTGCCCGGCGCGCGAGGACGCGTCGGGGAGGTCTTCGCGGCGTTCCTCAAGCTCGGGCTCACCTCCTTCGGCGGGCCGATCGCGCACCTCGGCTACTTCCGCGCCGAGCTCGTCGAGCGCCGCCGCTGGATCGACGAGCGCGGCTACGGCGATCTCGTCGCCCTCGCCCAGTTCCTCCCCGGCCCGGCATCGAGCCAGGTCGGCTTCGCGCTCGGGCTGCTCCGCGCGGGGCCGCTCGGGGCGCTCGCGGCGTTCCTCGCCTTCACGCTGCCGTCCGCCCTCCTGCTCGTCGCCTTCGCGGCGGGCGCGTCGCTGCTCGACGGCCCCGTCGCGGGCGGGGCGCTCGCGGGGCTCAAGGTCGTCGCGGTCGCGATCGTGGCGCAGGCGGTG
>JAEWKY010000128.1 GCA_023457615.1 Actinomycetes bacterium
GCCGGGGCGATCCGTGGATCGCGCACCGGCCGAGCGGCGGGGGAGGAGTCAGCTCAGCTCGCCGAGCGCCTGCGCGAAGAGCTCGCCCGCGTCGCAGGAGTGGCCGCGCCGCGTGAACCACTCGCACACGTTGCGGCAGTCCCGTTCGAGCAGTGCCATCCCGTTCGGGTTCGCGACGACGTCGACGAGCTGCGGCAGGTCGATCGCGACGACCCGCCCGCGGTGCACGAGCAGGTTGTACGGCGACAGGTCGCCGTGCGCGCAGCCCTCGCGGGCGAGCCCGAGCACGATCGCCGCGACCTGCGCGAACAGGTCGGCGAGCTCCGACCCGGTCGCCCGCACGGCCGCGAGCCTCGGCGCCGCGGACATCCCGTCGCCGACGAACTCCATGAGCATCTCGGTGCCGCTCACCTGCACGGGGTAGGGCACGGGCAGCCCGATCGCGTACAGGCGCGAGAGCGCCGCGAACTCGGCGTACGACCAGGCGACCGCCGCGACGCCTCGGCCGTAGCGGCTGCCGCGCTCGATGGCGCGCTGGTCGCGGCTCTTCTTCTCGACGCTGCGCCCCTCGCGGTACACGCTCGAGCGGTGGAAGTCGCGGTGGTCGGCCGACCGGTACCGCTTGGCGGCGAGCAGCACGCCCGGTGTCCCGGGGACGGCGCGCTCCACGAGGAACACGTCGGCCTCCTTGCCGGTCTTGAGGATGCCGAGCTCGGTGTCCATCGCGTCGCGCGACGTGACGACCCAGTCGGGCCACGGCTGCGGGCCGCGCTCGCTCGGGGTGACGGAGGCCCAGGTGGACCACCGCTGACCGGCCCCGGGCTCGAGGTCGGCGAAATCGAAGGTGGGGACGACGAAATCGTCGCCGAAGAATGAGCTCAATTCAGTGGCTTCCGGATGGGGGAGGCCGCTGCGGGATGAGTTAGGCGGCGGCCTCGAGGAGGGTGGGTCGGATTCCGGACACGACAGCGTCGGTGTTCATCGGGTCCTCCCTTCCCTCGGAGCCTGGTTCGGCTGGGGGCAGCGTACTCCCGAAACGGCTTCGCTGCTACACTCGACCCAGCACCTCTTCCGGGAGGTGACTTCGCGTGCCCACGCACGGCCCAACTCCCTCAGTCTCTCCCGCAGGAGAGCGGATGCGCGCCCGGGCACCAGGGACCGTCGACATCCGTCGTCGGTCGGACAACTGAGAACAAGAGGAGAACGGCCATGGCCGTCGTCACCATCCGCCAGCTGCTCGACAGCGGCGTGCACTTCGGACACCAGACCCGCCGGTGGAACCCGAAGGTCAAGCGCTTCATCCTGACCGAGCGCTCCGGCATCCACATCATCGACCTGCAGCAGTCGCTCGGCTACATCGACAAGGCCTACGACTTCGTCAAGGACACCGTCGCCCACGGCGGCACCGTGCTCTTCGTCGGCACCAAGAAGCAGGCCCAGGAGACCGTGGCCGAGCAGGCGCAGCGCGTCGGCCAGCCCTACGTCAACCAGCGCTGGCTCGGCGGCCTCCTCACGAACTTCCAGACGGTCTCCAAGCGCCTCGCGCGCATGAAGGAGCTCGAGGAGATCGACTTCGACGACACCACCAAGGGCTTCACCAAGAAGGAGCTCCTCATCAAGAAGCGGGAGCTCGACAAGCTCCACAAGACGCTCGGTGGTATCCGCAACCTCACGAAGACGCCGTCGGCGATCTGGGTCATCGACGCCAAGCGCGAGCACCTCGCGGTCGACGAGGCCACGAAGCTCGGCATCCCGATCATCGGCATCCTCGACACGAACGCCGACCCGGACGAGCTCCAGTACCCGATCCCGGGCAACGACGACGCGATCCGCTCGGTGGCGCTGCTGACGCGCATCATCGCCGACGCCGCCGCCGAGGGCCTCGTGCAGCGCCACCAGGCGCCCGCCGAGCAGGGCAACGTCTCCGCCGTCGAGCCGCTCGCCGAGTGGGAGGCCGAGCTGCTCGGCGCCTCCGAGGCCGCCGCGACCGAGGCCGCCGCCACCGAGGCCCCCGTGACCGAGGCTTCGGCCGAGGCCGCTGCCGAGGAGCCCGCCGCCGAGGCGCCCGTCGTCGAGGAGCCGGCCGCCGAGGCCGCCGTCGAGGAGACCCCCGCGGAGGAGGCCACCGAGGCCGCCGCAGAGGAGGCTCCGGCCGACGCCGACCCGGCCTCCGACAAGTAACCCGCACGTCAGACACACGAGTTAGGAAGCATCCATGGCGAACTTCAGCATGGAAGACCTCAAGGCGCTGCGCGAGAAGCTCGGCACCGGCATGGTCGACACCAAGAACGCGCTCGTCGAGGCCGACGGCGACGTCGAGAAGGCGATCGAGATCCTGCGGCTCAAGGGCGCGAAGGGCAACGCGAAGCGCGCCGACCGCTCCACGAGCGAGGGCCTCATCGCGGTCGTCGAGTCGGCGACGGCAGTCACGATGATCGAGCTCGCGTGCGAGACCGACTTCGTCGCGAAGAACGACAAGTTCATCGCGCTCGCCGAGCAGGTCGTGCAGGCTCTCGCCGACTCGGGCGCCGAGACGGTGGAGGCGGCGCTCGCCGTTCCCGCCGGCAGCGGCACGGTCGGCAGCCTCATCGAGGACCAGGCCGCCACCATCGGCGAGAAGATCGAGCTGCGTCAGCTCACCCGCATCGCCGGCGACAGCTTCGCCGTCTACCTGCACCGCACGAGCAAGGACCTGCCGCCGCAGATCGGCGTCGTCGTCTCCTACACGGGGTCGGACGCCGAGACCGCGCGCAGCATCGCCCAGCACATCTCGTTCGCCGCGCCGATCTACCTCACGCGCGACGAGGTGCCCGCGAGCGAGGTCGAGAGCGAGCGTCGCATCGTCGAGCAGATCAGCCGCGACGAGGGCAAGCCCGAGGCCGCCCTCCCGAAGATCGTCGAGGGTCGCCTCGGCGCCTTCTTCAAGCAGGTCGCCCTGCTCGAGCAGGAGTACGCGCGCGACAACAAGCTCGTCGTGGGCAACGTCGCGAAGGATGCCGGCCTCGAGATCACGGGCTTCGCCCGGTTCAAGGTCGGCGCGTAGGCGACACGCTCGAGAGAGCCCGCCGAGCCCGCTCGGCGCAGAAGGGCCGGGACGCCTGCGGTGCGTCCC
>JAEWKY010000129.1 GCA_023457615.1 Actinomycetes bacterium
GGCCCGCCGCTCGAGCTCGAGAGAGCTGGGCGGCGGGCCGTCCGAGGACTGGGCGGGGTTCACCCGGTGAACGTTACGCGACGACTCAGCTCAGGGGAGCGACGCCCTGGTCGGCGCCGAGCCACTCCGCGATGAGCTCGTCGAGCCTGCCGCTCTCGCGCAGCGCGTCGACCGCGGCGGTCACGCGCTCGGTGAGCGGGCTGTCCTTCGTGAGCACGAGGCCCCACTCGTCGGACGCGCCCTCGACCTCGGGCAGCGAGCCGACGATGATGCCCTCGTCGAGCTGGACGCCGGTCATGAAGAACGCCGTCGGCACGTCGACGACGATCGCGTCGACCTGACCCGCCTGCAGCGCCGCGAGCGCGTCGTCGTTCGAGTTGAACGCCTGCGCGCCCTGCGTCGGGGCGATGATCTCCTCGAGCGCGACGAAGCTGGTCGTGCCGCTCATGGCGCCCACGAGGAGGCCCTGGAGGTCGGCGATCGAGGTCGCGTCGGCGGCCGGCGAGGCGGCGGTCGTGATGACGGCCTGGTCGGCGGCGTAGTACGGCGAGGAGAAGTCGACCGACTCCGCGCGCTCCGGCGTGATGGTGAACTGCTGGAGATTGATGTCGTAGTCCTTCGGCCCGGGCGCGATCGCCGCGTCGAAGCTCGTGCGCACCCAGACGACGTCGTCGGCGGAGAAGCCGAGCTCCTCGGCGACCGCGTAGGCCACGGCGGCCTCGAAGCCCTCGCCCGACGCCGGGTCGTCGTCGATCACGTAGGGGTAGTAGGCCGGCTCGCCGGTCGCGATCGTGAGCTTGCCGTCGGTGACGTACTCGCTCGTGGCGCCGTCGCCGTCGGTGCCGGCCGGCTGGCAGCCGGCGAGGCCGAGGCCGAGGGCGACGACGCCGGCGGCGGCCGCCAGGCGGGTCAGGGTGCGGGACATGGTGCCTCCGTGGGTTCGGGTCGAACGGGCGCGGCGGAGCCGCGCGGCTGTGCACGCCCATCCTCCCCCATGGGCGGAGGGGCCGCGCCGCTGTGTGTCGAATCGTGACGCGGCGCCGCGGCTAGAGTTGCCGGGTGAAGGCGGTCGTGCGGCATCCGATCGCGCTCTGGGCGGGGTTCGTGCTCGCGCATCTGTGGCTCGGGATGCTCGCGCTCTACGCCCCCGGGCAGCCCCTCGGCGACGTGACGAGCGTCTACAGGTACTGGATCGTCGACTACGCCTTCGCCGGTCACGGCTGGGTCGGCATCGACACGGTCTGGGTCTACCCGATCGTCGCGATCCTGCCGATGATCGCCGCCGCGGCGTTCGGCCCCGACTTCTACGCGAGCACCTGGCTGAGCCTCGTCATGGCGATCGACGCGATCGCGTTCGCGGTCGTCGTCGCCCGGGGACGCCGGCTCGGCGCCCCCGCGACGGGCTGGTGGTGGATCGGGTTCCTCGTCGCGCTCGGGCCCGTCGCCGTCGGCCGCATCGACGCGATCACGGTGCCCGTCGCCCTCGTCGGCATGCTCCTGCTGCTCACGCGACCCGCGCTCGCCGGTGCCCTCCTGGCCGTCGCCGCCTGGATCAAGGTCTGGCCCGCGGCACTCGTCGCGGCCGCGGTGCTCGCCCTGCGCGACCGGCTGCGGGTGCTGCTCGCGGCGGTCGCCGTCTCGCTCGTCGTGCTCATCGTCGCGCTCTCGCTCGGCTCGGGCGCCAACGTGCTGAGCTTCGTCAGCCAGCAGACCGGCCGGGGGCTGCAGATCGAGGCCGTCATCGCGACACCCTGGATGTGGGACGCGACCCTGGGCGCGGGGCACAGCCGGGTGTACTACGACACGTCGATCCTGACCTTCCAGCTGCAGGGGCCGGGGGTGCCGACCGCCGCCGCCCTCGCGACGCCGCTGCTGGCCCTGTCGGCGCTCGCCCTCCTCGCGCTCGGCGCCCTCGCGATGCGGCGCGGCCGGGATGCCGGCGAGGTGCTGCCGCCGCTCGTGCTCGCGCTCACGGTGGCCCTCATCCTCTTCAACAAGGTCGGCTCTCCGCAGTTCGCGACGTGGCTCGCCGTGCCGGTCGTCTTCGGTCTGCTCGCCCACGCGGCGGGCCTCGCGTCGTCGTTCCGGGTGCCCGCCGTGCTGGGTCTCGTGATCGCGGGGCTCACCCAGGCGGTCTACCCGTACCTGTACCACGAGCTGCTCGGGGTGCCGAACCTGGTCATGGTCATGGTGCTCACCGCGCGCAACGTGCTCTACCTCGCGCTGTTCGCCTGGGCCGTCGTGGCCCTCGTCGAGCTGCTGCGCCGCCCCCGACCGGAGTACGCCTCGTGACGACCCTCTCTCCCGCGCGCGTCCGGCTCGCCCTGCTCGCCCTCGCCCTCGGCGGCTTCGGCATCGGCGCGACGGAGTTCGTGGCGATGGGCGTGCTGCCGGAGATCGCGCGCGACCTGCTGCCCGACCTCGTCGCGACGGATCCCGACGAGGCGATCGCCCGGGCGGGCATCCTGATCTCGGCCTACGCCGCGGGTGTGGTCGTCGGCGCCCCGACGATCGCGGTGTTCGCCGCCCGCTTCCCGCGGCGCGGCATCCTGCTCGCCCTCGTCGCGGCGTTCTCGGTAGGCACGATCGCCTCGGCGGTGGCCCCGACCTTCGAGCTCGTCGTCGTCGCGCGGTTCGTCGCCGCGCTGCCGCACGGCGCCTACTTCGGCATCGCGGCGCTCGTCGCCGCCTCGCTCATGGGTCCCGGCAAGCGCGGCCAGGGCATCGCGCTCGTGCTCTCCGGGCTCACGATCGCGAACGTGATCGGGGTGCCGGCGATCACGTTCCTCGGCCAGCAGGCGGGCTGGCGCGCGGCCTACCTCGTCGTCGCGGCGATCTTCGTCGCGACGCTCGTCGCGATCCGGCTCGTCGTGCCCGCGCAGCCGGGCGATCCCGGCGCGACCGTGCGGCGCGAGCTCGGCGGCTTCACGCGTCCGGCCGTCTGGTTCGCGCTCGTCACGGGCGCCGTCGGGTTCGGCGGCTTCTTCGCCGTCTACACCTACGTCGCCCCGCTCACGACCGAGGTCACGCGGCTCGAGCCCTGGTTCGTGCCGGTCGCGCTCGTCGTCACCGGGGTCGGCATGACGGTCGGCAACCTCCTCGGCGGGCGCCTCGCCGACACGGGTGCGCTGCGCGCCGTGCTCCTCACCTTCGCCGCGATGGCCGCGGCGCTCCTGCTGCTCGCACTCACGGCCTCCACGACCGTCGGCCTGCTCGGCGGGCTGTTCGCGGTCGGCCTCGCGGCGTCGGCCCTCTCCCCGGCGATCCAGACGCGGCTCATGGATGTCGCGGGCGAGTCGCAGACGCTCGCGGCGGCCGCGAACCACTCGGCCCTCAACGTCGGCAACAGCCTCGGCGCGTTCCTCGGCGGCGCCGTCATCGCGGCGGGCTGGGGCTACCTGGCGCCCACCTGGCTCGGGCTGCTCCTGTGCGTGCCGGGCGTGCTGCTCGCCGTCGCCGGGGGGCTGATCACCCGCGGCGAGCTGACGCGTCGACGCGCCCCGGTGACCGAGTAGCGTCGAACGGCTAGAACGACTCGGGCGCGCCGTCCTGCAGCAGGATGCCGTCCTGGATCGCCCGGCGTCGCAGCGCGACCTTCGTGCCGACGTCGATGCCCGCGACCCGGTACTTCTCCCGGATGCGCTTGAGGTACGACTTCGCCGTCTCCTCGGAGATGCCGAGCTGGTAGGCGACCGCCTTGACCGGCTCACCGCCGCCGTAGAGCGCCATGACGCGACGCTCCTGCGCCGACAGCTTCGGCGCGCCGCCGATGTCGGCCGCGTTCAGGGCGAGGTCGAGCTCGGCCGAGATGAAGTTCTCGCCCTTCGCGGCGGCGCGGATCGCCTCGACGATCATCTCGACCGGCTCGCTCTTCACGAGATAGCCGAGGGCGCCCGCGTTGAGGGCCTCGCGCACGACGTTGGGCTCGGAGTAGGTGCTCATGAGCACCGTGCGCACGCCCGTGGTCTTGAGCGTCGAGATCTTGAGCGCGACCGGCAGGTTGTCCTTGAGGTCGAGGTCGAGCAGCACGACGTCGACGGGGAACCCGGGATGCGTGAGCAGCTCGGGCCACGTGGGCACCGCTCCGACGACCTCGATGTCGTCGGCCGCGCTGCGGATCCACTCGGTGAGCGCGCCGAGGATCATGCGGTGGTCATCGACGAGCGCGATGCGAATGGGCTCCGCCACGGGTGGTTCCTTCCGTCAGGGTGCTGCGGCTACTGGTCTGCGGGGTTGTCGACGATGCACTCGATGTCCACGCGCAGGCTGCCGTCCTGAGTGGAGTCAGAGTATCGCCCGATGCGGCCGATGGCGTCCCAGACACCCGAGTCGACACGGTTCCGCGGGATGCCGGTCGAGGTGATCGTGATCGGCACGGCGATCTTGTGGTCGGGCACCGCGCCGCTGCCGGGCACGACGGGCCCGATCTGCAGCTCGAGCGTGCGCGCGGGTCCGCGGCGGCGCGCGGTCGCGCCGGGGGCGTCAGCCACGAGCAGCCAGGCGGCCGAGAGCAGACCGTCGCGCTGCACGGGATCGAGCAGCCCCGCGAGGCTCGACTTGTCGGAGAGCGTCACCGACTTGCCGAGCTGCTCCGACTCGCTGACGGCGTGGTACAGCCAGGTCTCCCGGCGGCCCTCGATGAGGTGCAGCCGCAGCTCGGTCGCGAGCTGGGCGGCGACCGAGGCGTTCTTCGGCGTGAGCGGCAGCTTCGTCTTCTCGTTCGCCACCGCGTCCAGCAGCTCCTCGGCGGCGAGGTCGAGGCGCGCGAGCTCCTCGGAGGCGAGCATCCCGACGGCGACGCGCGGGGCCGAGACGGTGCTCTGCACGAGCACACGGTCGAGCTCGCCCTGCACCATCCGGCGGAAGCTCTCGACCACGACGACCCCGATCCCCGTGGGGAGCACGGCGCCGGCGCTCGCGGTGACCAGGGTCGCGCCCCAGGTCGGGTCGCCGAAC
>JAEWKY010000130.1 GCA_023457615.1 Actinomycetes bacterium
GTGCTTGGCCTCGAGGGCCCACGGCACGGCGACACCCGAGGCGAGCAGCTGCGCCTTCGGCCCCTGCGCCTGCGAGTCCGCGATGCGATGGATGCCGCGCACGATGCCCTCGACGTCGACACCCTCCGGCTCGGCCGGCTGCACGAGCGGCTCGTTGTAGACCGTGAGGTAGTACATGACATCCGGATCCGGGTGCTGGCCTCCGTACATCCGCTCGAGACCCGCGCGCACGATGTGCCCGAGCTCGTAGCCGTACGCCGGGTCGTAGGAGACGACCGCGGGGTTCGTCGACGACAGCAGGTGCGAGTGGCCGTCGGCGTG
Organism: Actinomycetes bacterium; assembly: GCA_023457615.1. Lineage (GTDB taxonomy): Bacteria > Actinomycetota > Actinomycetes > Actinomycetales > Microbacteriaceae > Pseudolysinimonas_A. Next base: position 322 of record JAEWKY010000130.1, read on the forward strand.
CTGCAGCCCCTCGCCGGTGAGCGTCGTGCGCCCGGCGGTGGCGCCCATGATGAAGCCGCGCGCCATCTGGTCGCCCGCCGCCCACATCGCGTCGCCCGTGCGCTGGAAGCCGAACATCGAGTAGAAGACGTAGACCGGGATGAGCGGCTCGCCCTGGGTCGCGTACGACGTGCCGACCGCGGTGAACGCGGCGAAGGCGCCCGCCTCGTTGATGCCGGTGTGCAGGATCTGACCCTGCGGGCTCTCCTTGTAGGCGAGCAGCAGCTCCCGGTCGACCGACGTGTAGTGCTGCCCGTTCGGGTTGTAGATCTTCGCCGTCGGGAAGTACGCGTCCATGCCGAAGGTGCGGGCCTCGTCCGGGATGATCGGCACGATCCGGTTGCCGAAGCCCTTGTCGCGCAGCAGATCCTTGAGGAGGCGGGCGAACGCCATCGTCGTCGCGACGGCCTGCTTGCCCGAGCCCTTCTTCATGTCCTCGTAGACGTCCTCGCCCGGGAGCGTGACGCCCGTGTGCTTCGTGCGGCGCTCCGGCACGTAGCCGCCGAGCTCGCGACGGCGCTCCTGGAGGTACTGGATCGCCGGGTCGTCGGCACCGGGGTGGTAGTACGGCGGCTGGTACGGGTCGGCCTCGAGCTGCGCGTCGGTGATCGGGATGCGCATCTCGTCGCGGAACTGCTTGAGGTTGTCGAGCGTGAGCTTCTTCATCTGGTGGGCCGCGTTGCGACCCTCGAAGCTCGGGCCGAGGCCGTAGCCCTTGACCGTCTTGGCGAGGATCACGGTCGGCTGGCCCTTGTGCTCGGTCGCCGCCTTGAACGCCGCGTAGACCTTGCGGTAGTCGTGGCCGCCGCGCTTGAGGTTCCAGATGTCGTCGTCGCTGAAGTCCTTGACGAGCTCCGCCGTGCGCGGGTCGCGCCCGAAGAAGTTCTCGCGGATGTAGGCGCCGTTCTCGGCCTTGTAGGTCTGGTAGTCGCCATCCGGCGTCACGTTCATGAGGTTCACGAGCGCGCCCTCGGTGTCGCGGGCGAGCAGGTCGTCCCACTCGCGGCCCCAGACCACCTTGATGACGTTCCAGCCCGCGCCGCGGAAGAACGACTCGAGCTCCTGGATGATCTTGCCGTTGCCGCGCACCGGGCCGTCGAGGCGCTGCAGGTTGCAGTTGATCACGAAGTTGAGGTTGTCGAGCTTGTCGTTGGCGGCCCACTGGAGGGCGCCGCGGCTCTCGACCTCGTCCATCTCGCCGTCGCCGAGGAACGCCCAGACCTGCTGGTCGGAGGCGTCCTTGATGCCGCGGTTCGTGAGGTAGCGGTTGAGCTGCGCCTGGTGGATCGCGTTGATCGGGCCGAGGCCCATCGAGACCGTCGGGAACTCCCAGAACTCCGGCATGAGCCGCGGGTGCGGGTACGACGAGAGTCCGTACGGCGCCTGCGACTTCTCCTGGCGGAACGCGGAGAGCTGCTGCTCGGAGAGCCGGCCCTCGAGGAAGGCCCGCGCGTACATGCCGGGGGAGGCGTGACCCTGGTAGAAGATCTGGTCGCCGCCGCCGGCGTGGTCCTTGCCGCGGAAGAACCAGTTGTGGCCGACCTCGTAGAGGGCCGCCGACGAGGCGTAGGTCGAGATGTGGCCGCCGACGCCGATGCCGGGGCGCTGCGCGCGATGCACCGTGATGGCGGCGTTCCAGCGGATCCAGGCGCGGTAGCGGCGCTCGAGGTCTTCGTCGCCCGGGAACTCGGGCTCGTTCTCGGGCGCGATCGTGTTGATGTAGTCGGTCGTCGGCACCATCGGCACGCCGAGCTGCAGCTCCTTCGAGCGCTTGAGCAGGCTCAGCATGACGTCGCGGCCGCGGCCCCGGCCCTTCGCCTCGACGAGGGAGTCGAGCGACTCCTGCCACTCGGCGGTCTCGTCCGGGTCGGCGTCGGTGTTGTTCACCGAGTAGGGGTCCTGGTCGTTGACGGGCACCGGTGACCTCGCAATTCATCCGCTGGTAGAGCGGTAGGGGTGGCTGGAAGGTTGCGGTCTCGTGGACCGCGGCGATTCCACTCTAGTTGTCGAGCCCCCTCGGTTTCCGCGCGGTTCGTCCGACCCGTCCCGCGTCCGAGGCGTATGATCATGCGCTGGACCGCCGGGCATCCCGTCCCGGCCGGAGAGGAACGCGCGACCGTCATGGCTCTGGAGAACGACACCCGGGCACCCGACTTCGATCTCGCCAACCAGTTCGGCGAGCACGTACGCCTGAGCGACTTCCAGGGCGTCAAGCCCGTCGTGCTCGTGTTCTTCCCGCTCGCGTTCTCGGGCGTCTGCACGGGCGAGCTGTGCGCGCTCCGCGACAACCTCGACCTCTTCAAGGACCACGACGTCGAGCTGCTCGGCATCTCCGTCGACTCGAAGGCCGCGCTGCGGGCCTGGGCCGAGCAGGAGGGCTACGACTTCCAGCTGCTGGCCGACTTCTGGCCGCACGGGGCCGTCGCCAAGGAGTACGGCGTCTTCCTCGAGGAGAAGGGCTTCGCGAACCGCGCGACCTTCGTGATCGACGTGCGCGGCGTCATCCGCGCGTCGTTCATCACCGCCCCGGGCGAGCCGCGCTCGATCGAGGAGTACCGCGCGGCGATCGAAGAGGTCAGGCCGGTCCGCGCCGCGCTCTGAGCGGGGGCGCCGACGCCCGGCGCGGGTGCCGGGACCTGTCTCGATCAGACCCGCACGATCAGGGGACGTCGACGACCGCGCTGACGTAGTCGCCGTTGCCGCCGAAGTCGTACACCCAGAGCTCGAGGACGAGCCGCAGCCCGGTCGGCAGCGGGTCGACCAGGTACTCGAGGTCGTCGAGGTCGGCGTACAGCCCGACGTCGGTCGTCGGCACCCAGTCGAGCCCGTCCGCCGCGGGATCGAAGCGCTCGATGAGCGGCACGATGATGCCGGTGTCCTGCACGGCGAGCTCACCCCAGGCTCCGCTCGACGGGACGTACCCGTAGTAGGTCTCGGAGATGATCGACCCTGTGGCCGGGTCGAGGCTCAGCTCGAGCAGCGCGTCGGTGTTCTCGCTCGAGTCGGGCTCCCAGTACTGCAGCGGCACCGACACGGTCGCCGTGCCCGCGGTCTGGTCCTGCGTGTAGCCGAGGTAGGCGAGGGCGGTGTCCTCGCCGTCGCTGAGCGACAGGTAGCTGAGGTTGTAGAACGCCCCCGCGACGCCCGACCCGTCGGTCGACACGATGCCCGACCGGTCGCCGATGTAGTCGATCGAGCCGTCGTCGTTGAGCACGCCGTAGTAGAGCACGACCTCGGAGATGTTGTCCTCCGCGCCGGCGCCGAACTGCCCGGTCACGTACACGCCGCCATCGGCGAACTGCACCGTCGCGTCGTTCGAGACGAAATCGGGCACGTCGACGGGGTCGATCGACCCGCCGGCCTCGTAGTACGTCGCGAGGAAGTCGGCCCATCCCGTGCGCTCGGCGACGGGGGTGTAGTCGGAGTTGTAGAGCTGGCCGTTCGGCGGGAAGTAGATCGACAGCCCGGTCGCACCGCGCGTGGCCTGGCCGGCGACGCTGTCGAGCACGACGTCGTTGACGGCGCGCACGACCTCCTCCGCCTGGGGCGCCACGTCGAGCGCGTCGACGCTGATCTCGCCCGCGAGGATGCCGAGGTCCTTCATGTGCCGGTCGTACGCCGGGTTCGGGTGCGTGCCGAAGCCCAGGGTCTCGGCGAGGTTGCGGCCGACCGCGGGGGCGAGGTCGCCGACGCGGTCGGTGAGCGCCGCCGCGAACTCCGAGACCGCGGTGTCGACGGCGGCGAAGTTCGCGAGGTCGACGACCGAGAGCGTGATGTCGACCTCGGTGCCCGAGGAGATCGCCTGGGCCTCGAAGCCGTCGACGATCGCGGAGCCGAGCTCCGCAGGCGTCGCGCCGCGGAAGGCCGCCTCGAACGAGCGGTAGTCCCAGCCGTGTCCGGGCTCGAGCTCCTGCGACGCGACCATGACGTCGGCGTACGGGGCCATCGTCGTCGCCACCTCGTAGGTCGCCATGAGGCACGCGTCGAAGCCGATGAGGTCGAGCTTGCCGATCCCGGTCTCCTCGAGCGCGCCGGAGATCGCCTGGTCGAGCTCGGCGAGGGTCAGCACGTCGTTGCCGTGCGACTCGTCGTCGCCGATCCCGGGCCAGGACGCGCCGTGGTCCGAGATCACGAGGCCGTAGTTGGCGGCCGGATACGCCCGCACGGTCTCGCGGATGAACGCCTGGAGCGTGTCGGGGTCGCCCGTGTTGAGCGCGCCGTAGTCGTGCAGCTCCGTGGCGGAGTTGCGCTGGATCTCGAGCAGCTTCGCCCCGGTCCAGTCGGGGATGCCGAGCACCGACGTCTCGGTGTAGCCCTCGGCGCGGTCGACGAGCGCGATGAGGTTGAGCCCGGGACGCGAGCCGACCTCCCCGAGCTCCTCGATGTCCTCCATCATGAACGGCTCGAGGTTCGTGTCGGCGATCGAGTAGGTCATGATCGTCCAGCTGTCGGGCGCCTGCAGCGGGCTGCCCTGCGCCCCCACCCCGACGCACGCGCTCAGGCCCGAGACGGCCAGGACGCTCGCCCCGATCGTCGCCAGGGTCCGGGTCAACCGCGAGCGCGCCATGGAGGCCTCTTCCGTCGAGTTCGTGGGGGTTCGAGGGTGATGCTCGCTCAGGATACCGATCCGCCGGAGTCCCGCGGAGACACCCTCTGCTCGAGTCGCTCGACCTGCAATCTCAGTGCAACGAGCTCCTCGAGGATGCGCTCGTCGAGGGCCCGATCCTCCTCGATCGCCTCGTCGAGCTCGGCGACCTTCATGCGATCCATCGCCTCGACGACGACCGCGATGAGCAGGTTGAGCACGATGAGCGACGACGCGATCGTGTAGAGCACGAAGAATCCCCAGACCCACGGGGCGTCGAAGGCCATGGGGGCGACGAAGTCGGGCCAGCCGTCGCCGAACATGATGCGGAACAGCGAGACGCTCGACACCCAGAGGTCGCCGAAGTGGTCGGGGTTCTGGGCGCCGAAGAGCGTCGTCGCGGCGACCGAGAACACGTAGGTGAGCATGAGCAGCAGCCCGCCGATCGACGCGATGCCGGGGATCGACGCCCCGAGTGCGGCGACGACGAGCCGCATCGACCGCACCGCCGACAGCAGGCGCAGCACGCGGAGCAGCCGCAGCACGCGCAGCACGCCCGCCTCGCCGCCCGCCGGGATGAGCGCGACGACGACGACGAAGAGGTCGAACCAGTTCCAGCCGCTGCGGAAGAACGAGAGGCCGTGCGCGAAGAGGCGCAGCGCGATCTCGGCCACGAAGATCGCGATGATGACCCCGTTCGCGACGTGCAGCGCGTCGCCGGCGACATCCATGACCGCGGGATAGGTCTCGAGGCCCAGGATGATCGCGTTGACGATGATGAGCGCGATGATGATGCGTTGGAAGGGCTTGGACTCCACGAGGAGCCGCACCCGTCCCCGAGCGGTTCTCATGACGTCACCCTAGGGGACCGGTAGCATCGCGGCGCGGGCTCTTAGCTCAGTTGGTAGAGCGCCTCGTTTACACCGAGGATGTCGGCGGTTCGAGTCCGTCAGGGCCCACGCCGCGGCATCTCTACTCCGCCTCGACCGGGAGCCAGAGCTCGCACGTCGCCGAGCTGAAGTCGTCGGCGCGGTCGAGCACCGCGACGATCGACGGACCCGGTCGCAGGCGCCACGGGTTCGACGGGAACCAGTCGGTCGCCGTCGCCGCCCACGTGGCCTGCAGCGTCTCCGGGTACGCGCCCTCGGCGAGGAACACCGCCCAGGAGCCGGCCGGCACCTCGAGCACGTCGAGGTCCGGGGGAGCCTCGGTGCCGTCGGCGATCGCGACGCCGTGGAGGTAGGTGAGCTCGCTGCCCTCGACGTAGTCGGGGTCGACGTCCGCGCTCACCTGGAGAAGTCCCGCCGGCTCGGTGTCGCCCAGCTCCTTCAGACGGGCGTGCTCGGTCGGCGGGATCGACGCGAGGTGGGCCTGGATGTGCGGGTTGACCCCGGAGTGGATGAGCGGCACGCGCGCGGCGTGGCCCACGAGCCGGAAGGCGGGGCGGTCGGAGATGCGGGCGGTGAGCATGGTGCTCCCTTCTACGGTCAGGCGGAACCTGAGTGTCGGTTGGCTGCGAAGGGGGCCGCCGTCGCGTCGCACGTCGCCCGGGCTCGCGCCGTGCACCGATCGGAACGCCCGGCCGAACGCCTCCGTGGAGCCGTAGCCCGAACGCACGGCGATCGCGAGCAGGTCGTCCTCGCCGCGCACGACGTCCGCCGCCGCGACCGTCATGCGACGGCGCCGGACGTACTCCGAGAGCGGCATGCCCGCGAGCGACGAGAACATCCGCCGCACGTGATGCTCGGTGGAGCCGATCTCGCGCGCCAGGGCGGCGACGTCGAGCTCGTCGGCGAGTCGGCCCTCGGCGAGTCGGCCCTCGACGAGCTCGACGAGGCGGTTGAGTGCGGCGATCACGGTGTCCCCTTCCTCGTCGAGTCTCCCGACCCGGTCCCGCGCGCACCCGACACCTGCGGCCCGATCCGATCGGCGCGCCGGGCACGAGGACATCCTCACGCCGATCGGGCGGATCCGGGCGGTTCCCTCACGCTCGGTAGGGTCGGAGCGTGACGGGCGCGCGCATCTCGGGGATCGTCGCCCTCGTCGTCTCCTGCCTGCTGTGGGGCACCACGGGCACCACGGCGACCTTCCTGCCCGAGGCGGCGAGTCCGCTCGCGATCGGCGCCGCGACGATGGGGATCGGCGGCGCCCTGCTCTTCCTCACGGCCCCGCGGCTGTCGACGGGGGTGCTGCGCGATCCGGCGGGTCGCCGATGGGCGGCGATCGGCGCGATCGGAGTCGTCGTCTATCCGCTCGCGTTCTACACGGGCATGGATCTCGTCGGGGTCGCCGTCGGCAACGTCGTCGCCCTCGGCTCGGGTCCCGTCTTCGCGGCGCTGCTCGAGTGGCTCTTCGAGCGCGCGCGGCTCTCGGGGCGCTGGCTCGTGTCGACGGCGCTCGCCGTGACCGGCATCGCCCTGCTCGCGCTCGGCCGCGAGGAGGGCGGGGCGGCCGCGTCGTCCGCGTCCGCCGCGGCGGGGGTCGCGATCGGGCTGCTCGCCGGACTCGCCTACGCGCTCTACACC
>JAEWKY010000131.1 GCA_023457615.1 Actinomycetes bacterium
GTGCACGGGCGGCCCTTCGTTCGCGACGACTACTTGACGGTGAGCGCCGGCAGGCTCTTGCGCGAGGTCAGCACCTGGTCGATGAGGCCGTACTCGAGGGCCTCCTCGGCGGAGAGGATCTTGTCGCGCTCGATGTCGGCGTTGACCTCCTCCTGCGTCTTGTTCGAGTGGCGCGAGAGGGTCTGCTCGAGCCACGTGCGCAGGCGGAGCACCTCCTTGGCCTGGATCTCGATGTCCGACGCCTGACCACGACCGGCCTCGCCGAACGCGGGCTGGTGGATGAGGACGCGGGAGTTCGGCAGGGCGAGGCGCTTGCCCGGCGTGCCCGCGGCGAGGATCACCGCGGCGGCCGACGCGGCCTGGCCGAGCACGACGGTCTGGATCTGCGGACGGATGTACTGCATCGTGTCGTAGATCGCCGTCATGGCCGTGAACGAGCCGCCCGGGCTGTTGATGTACATGACGATGTCGCGGTCGGGGTCCATCGACTCCAGCACGAGCAGCTGCGCCATGACGTCGTCCGCCGAGGCGTCGTCGACCTGCACGCCGAGGAAGATGATGCGGTCCTCGAAGAGCTTCGCGTACGGGTCCTGGCGCTTGAAGCCGTAGGCCGTGCGCTCCTCGAACGACGGGAGGATGTAGCGCGACTGCGGCATCGTGCCGCCGATGGCGGCGGGGAGGTCGCCCGCGGCGCGGAACGTGGGGGTGTCCATGATCTTGGCGTCCTTACTTGGTGCCGCCGCCGCCGATGACGTCGGCAGCGGATTCGCGGATGTGGTCGACGAAGCCGTACTCGAGGGCCTCCTGCGCGGAGAACCAGCGGTCGCGGTCGCCGTCGGCGTTGACCTGCTCGACGGACTTGCCCGTCTGCGCGGCGGTGATCTCGGCGAGGCGCTTCTTCATGTCGAGGATGAGCGCGGCCTGCGTCTGGATGTCGGACGAGGTGCCGCCGAAGCCGCCGTGCGGCTGGTGCAGCAGCACGCGCGCGTTGGGCGTGATGTAGCGCTTGCCCTTCGTGCCGGCGGTGAGCAGCAGCTGACCCATCGAGGCCGCCATGCCGATGCCGACCGTGACGATGTCGTTGGGCACGAACTGCATCGTGTCGTAGATCGCCATGCCCGCGGTGATCGAGCCGCCCGGGCTGTTGACGTAGAGGTAGATGTCCTTCTGCGAGTCCTCGGCCGCGAGCAGCAGGAGCTTGGCCGCGATCTCGTTCGCGTTCTCGTCGCGCACCTCCGACCCGAGCCAGATGATGCGGTCCTTCAGCAGTCGGTCGAAGACGCTCGGCGGGAATGCCGTGTCAGCCATGGGGGAAGCTCCGTTCGTTGATTCCGAGGTCGAATCTACTGGGCGTGACCGACCCGCCACGGCGGTGTTCGCCGTGGGCAGATACGCGTCGACGGCGCGCGTAGGGTCGCACCATGGACGACTGGTCGGGACGCGTCGCCGCGGTCTATGCGAGCGCCGGCTCCCTCACCGAGCAGGAGATCGAGTCGGCGATCGAGGCGCTCGTCGCCGAGCGACCCGCCGACGATCCGCTCGCGCTCTACGAGCTCGCGGGCGTGCGCGACTACGTGGGACGCGAGGCCGAGGCCGAGCCGCTCTACCGTCGCGCGCTCGACGGCGGGCTGCCCGACGCCGACCGTCCCTTCGCGGTGATCCAGCTCGCCTCGACGGTGCGCAACCTCGGGCGGCCGCAGGAGTGCCTCGACCTCCTGCGTGACGAGTTCGCGGAGGCGCCGCAGCATCCGCTCGCCGACGCCGCGACCGCGTTCGCCGCGCTCGCCCTCGCCGACCTCGGCCGCGACCGCGAGGCCCTCGTCGCGACGCTGCACGCCCTCACCCCGCACCTGCCCGCCTACCGCCGCGCGCTCGACGCGTACGCCGACGCCCTCCTGGAGGAGTCATGATCGACCACCGCGGCACGACCGCGCTCGTCACCGGGGCGAGCTCCGGCATCGGCAGCGAGTTCGCCCGGCAGCTCGCCGCGCGCGGCGCCGACGTCGTGCTCGTCGCCCGACGCGCCGACCGGCTCGAGTCGCTCGCCGCCGAGCTGCGCGAGGCGCACGGGATCACGGCCCACGTCGTCCCGGCCGACCTGTCCGAGCCGAGGCCCGGGGCGGCCCTCGCGCGCCGGCTCGCGGCCCGCGGGATCGAGGTCGACACCCTGGTCGCGAACGCCGGCTTCGGCACCTACGGAGTCTTCGCGGAGGAGGACGGCGCACGCCTCGCCGACGAGATCGCCGTCAACGTCGCCGCGGTCGTCGACCTCGCGCACGCGTTCTATCCCGGGATGCTCGTGCGGGGCCGCGGCGCGCTCGTGACGGTCGCGAGCACGGCGGCCTACCAGCCCGTGCCGAGGATGGCCGTCTACGGGGCGACGAAGGCCTTCGTGCTGAGCTTCACCGAGGCGCTCTGGTTCGAGGCGCGGCGCTCCGGGCTGCGGGTGCTCGCCCTGTCGCCCGGCGCGACCGAGTCGGAGTTCTTCGACATCGCCGACAACGGCGACCGGTTCGGCACCCGGAGGCAGTCGGCGGCCGAGGTCGTCGCCCTCGCGATGCGCGTGCTCGACCGCCGGCGCGGCCCGGCGAGCGTCGTCTCCGGCACGGGCAACAGGCTCGCCTCCCTCGTCGCGCGGCTCGCGCCGCGGCGGCTTGTGATCGCGGGGGCGGGACGCATCGCGGGCGCGTGACGCCGGTCGCCCGCGGCGGACGGCGGTCAGGAGGGTGATCCGACCGCCTGCCGGAACCCGCGCGCCAGCGCTCCCGCATCGAGCGCGCGCGGGTCGCGTCCGCTGACGATCCAGAAGAGCACGGGGCCGACGAGGAGTGCCGTGGCCTGGTCCATCGGGACGCCGAGCTCGGTCTCGGGGACGGCGCGCGCGATGACCCGAGCCGCGCTCTCGCCGAGCACGTCCTCGCCGGCCAGCAGCTCGCGCACGGCCTCGTCGTGCTGCGCCTCGCCCATCAGGGCGCGATACGCCGTCCCGGCGTCCGACTCCGTGAGGAAGAGGATCAACGCCTCGAGATAGCGGACGAGCTCGCTCGCGGGCTCCCCGCCCGGCGACACGTCCAGTTCGCGGCGTGCGTCGATCGCGCTCGCCTCGAGGAGGATCTCGGCCTTCGTGGACCACCACCGATAGACCGTCTGTCGGGAGACCCCGGCGCGCTCGGCGATCCCCTTGAGCGTCACGGCGCCGTACCCGAGCTCGACCACGAGATCGTCGACCGCGTGGAGCACGGCCGCGCGCGCTTCCGCGCTGCGCGGGCGCCCGACCTTGCGGCTCACGTCCATCGACGGCTCCCCTCCCGACGGCCGAGACGACCTCGCACCGCTTCGAGACATTCTGCCGCGCCCGCAATGTTTCTAGGCACCGCGCTCCGTTATGGGATACAGTTACGAGACACCATGACTTGTAAGTCGGCATCGCCGACGCACAGCCCGAGAGGGCGGAGAGGAGGCGGCCATGCGCGTCTTCGTGACGGGAGCCACGGGCTGGATCGGATCGGCCACGGTCGACGAGCTGCTGCGACGGGGACACGAGGTGCTCGGCCTGGTGCGGTCCGACGCCGGGGCGGCGCGCCTGGAGGCGAAGGGCGTCGACGTGCTGCGCGGCGATCTCGATGACCCGGCCGTCTTCGGACGGGGCGCACGCGAGTCCGACGCCGTCGTCCACCTCGCCAACAAGCACGACTGGGCCGACCCCGAGGGCAACGATCGCGTGCAGCTGCACGCGGTCGAGGCGATCCTCGAGGCTCTCGACGGCTCGGCCCGACCGTTCGTGATCTCCAACGGGCTGTCCGAGATCGTCGACGGTCGCCCCGTGCTCGAGACCGACGCCTCGCCCGCGGTCGGCCCGCGTTCGGACCGCGGCGGGACCGAGAATCTCGCCCTGGATTCTGCGGCCCGCGGCGTCCGACCCGTCGCGGTGCGCTTCGCCCCGAGCGTGCACGGACGTGGCGACTGGGGGTTCGTGAACTGGCTCACGGCGGCGGCTCGCCGACACGGCGTCTCCGCGTACATCGGCGAGGGCGCCACCGAGTGGTCGGCGGTGCACGTCACCGATGCCGCGCGGCTCATCCGGCTGGCGCTCGAGGCCGCCCCCGCGGGCGCGCGCCTGCACGCGGTCGCGGAGCAGTCGATCTCGACGAAGGCGATCGCCGAGGCGCTGGGCCAGGTGCTCGCGCTGCCGGTGACCTCGATCGACCCGGCCGATGCCGCGGAGCACTTCGGTGTCGTCGGTCACTTCTTCGGCCAGACCATGACCGGCTCGAGCGAGCTCACCCGGCGCCGCCTCGGCTGGGATCCGAGCGGACCCGGCCTCATCGAGGACATCCTCTCCGGCGCCTACCTCGCCGAGTGACGCCGTCGGTGCTCGCGTCTACCTCGCGAGCAGCTTCTCGAGCGTGTTGAGGTTGCGGGTCGTGAGCCACTGCTTGTGCCTGCCCGAGCCCTGCGCCGCGCCGAACGCGGAGTCGACGGTCAGGCCCTTCGGCACCGTCCAGTAGAGGACGCCGTCACCCGGCTGCACCTTCTCGACGCCGCCGTCGAACTCGACGCCGAGCAGATCGCGGCGCGTCGCCGCATCCATCGCGAAGACGACGTACGCGTGGCGGTCGCCCGACCGCTCGAACGGGTAGGCGTCGACGATCGCACGCACGGCATCCTGCGTGAGCACGTGCACCCAGGCCTCGTAGCCGAAGCGCTCGCGCAGCGCCGCCTCGAGCCGTCCCTTCGCGGTCGACCCGGCCTCCGCCGTCGTGAACAGCACGTTGCCGCTCGCGAGCACCGTGACGACGTCGTCGTAGCCGAGGCCGCGCACGACCTCCGCGAGGTCGGCCATCCTCATGTTCACACCGCCGACGTTCACCCCGCGCAGCAGCCCCACGTACCTCGTCATCCCCCCAGGATGCCGCCCTCCCCCGCCGGAACCCCGTCGATTCGTGCCGCGTGGCGG
>JAEWKY010000132.1 GCA_023457615.1 Actinomycetes bacterium
CGTCGAGCCCGAGCGCGCCAGCCCGACGCCCGCGGAGTCGTCGTCGACGATCGTCACGACGGACGTGCCGGTGCCGAGCGTCGCCCCCGCGGGAGCGCTCAGGCGCACGTCGAACGTCTCGTCGGCCTCGCGCGAGGTGTCGCCGTTCACCGTCACGTCGAACGTCGCGGTCGCGGAGGGAGCGAGCGAGGCGGGGAGGGTCAGCACGCCGGACGCGCCGCGGAAGTCGCTCCCCGCCGCGGCGGTGCCGGCCCGGGTGTCGTACCGCACGGTCGCCGGCAGCTCGCTCGCGCCGGAACGGGACACCGTGAAGGTCAGCACCGTGCCGCCGCCGTCACCTTCGGTGACCTCCGCGGACCGCGGGGAGAGGGCCAGCACGGGGGCGTCGTCGTCGTTGACGATGCGTCCGGTGCCGGTCGCGGTGCCGAGCGTCGCGTTGACCGCACTCGTCAGGCGGACGAGGAAGTCCTGCGTGGCCTCGTGCACGGCGTCGCCCGTGACGTCCACGACGATCGTCTGCGCGACGGCGCCCGGAGCGAAGGTCGCGATCCCCGTCGCGGCGGTGTAGTCCGACCCGGCCGCGGCTCCGGCATCCTCGGTGGTGTACGACACCTGGACCGTCCTCGGCGACGGCGCGTCGAGGGTGAGCGTGAAGGCGAACGCGGTGCTGCCGGAGTCGCCCTCCGCGAGCGTGACGTCGTCGAGCGAGACCGTCGGCACCGAGTCGTCGTCCGAGATCGTCGTCGTCCCGGGCGACCCCGCGCTCGCGTCGACCGCGTTCGACAGCGCGAGCGTGAAGGTCTCTCCCGGCTCGGCGACGGCGTCGTCGACGATCGGCACCGAGACCGTCTGGGTCGCGACGGACGCGGGCGACGGCGCGAAGGTCAGCGTGCCGGTGCGCGACGTGTAGTCGGCGGGCGCCGTGGCCGAGCCGTCAGCCGTGGCGTAGTCGACCGTGATCGGCACCTCGGTGGCCCCGGTGCGCGTCACCGTGAAGGTCGACGCGCCGGAGAACTCGGGCGTCACCTGGTCCGACACCGTGAGCGTGGGGAGCGCGTCGTCGTTGGCGACGGTGCCCGTGCCCGTGCCGGAGGAGATCGTCGCCGCCACGGGTGAGCTGAGCGCGATGCCGAACTGCTCGTCGATCTCGTACGTCGTGTCGCCGTACGCGTCGACGGTCACCGGGATGGAGACCGTCCCGGGGGCGAAGTTGACGGTGCCGGTGGTCGCCGCGTAGTCGACGCCCGCCGTCGCGGTGCCGTCGGAGGTGGCGAAGCTCACCGTGACGAACCTGCCGGAGGGCGCGCTCAGGGTGATGTCGAAGACGATCGAGGTCGTGCCCGAGTCGCCCTCCAGCTGCCCGGAGGCCGGGTTGATGCTGAGCGTCGGCTCCGGATCGTCGTCGCGGAGGATGACGAGGCCGGTGTCGTCGACGATGGTGCCGCCGGACGCGGCGGAGATCAGCACCGAGAAGGTCTGGCTGTTCTCGTCGAGCGCGTCGTCGATCACGGGGATGAGGAACGTGTTCGGCCCCGCGGTCAGGGTGACGGTCTGGGCCGACCACGTGAAGTCCGATCCGTTGACGGCCGTGGCGTCCGCGGTCGAGAGCGTCACGGTGACGTCGGCGAAGGGCGCCTCGAGCGTGACCACGATGGCGACGCTGCCGACGCTCTCGTCGACATCCGCGTCGGCCACGGTGATGTCGCCCGCGGCGGCGAAGGCCGGGGCGGCGACCACGGGTGCGGCGACGACGGCCAGCACGAGGCCGAGGACGGCGAGGAGGCGACCGATCGCCCCCGGGGTTCGCGGGGCGACGGGTCGTCGGCCTGTGTCGATCACGTTCGGCACTCCAGGGGGATGGGGGCGGGACGTCCGCCCGCCTCCAACGTATGTACGGAGGATCTCTCCGATAAGTGGCAGTAGGGGTCATGCCCTCAAGCGGACACGGACCCCGGACCCCGGACTCCGGACTCGAGACCGCGTGCCGTCAGTCGTCGGCCCGGCGGCGGCCCCACTGCACGCCCAGGCCGAACCGCGAGGTCGCGCCGAGCTCCTCCGACGCCTGCGCGACCCGTCGACGCACCGTGCGCACGTCGAGCCCGAGGAACCTGGCGACCGCCGCGTCGGTCATGCCCTGCGCGAGCAGCTCGATCACCGGCTCCCAGCCGCGCGGCGTGGACACCGCCGGCGTGGCCCGGAGCCAGAGCGACTCGAACACGACGGCGAGCGCGGAGATCACCGGCGGCGTCCGCACGAACAGGATGCTGGCCGGGCGCGTCTCGCCCCACTCCACCGGCAGCCCCGCGAGCGACCCGGGGGCGACGTAGAACCAGCCCGGCAGGTGCTCGAGCACGCGCACCTCGATGCCCAGCCCGACCGCCGCGCGGATGAGCTCCTGGTTGGCGGGATCGCGGAACTCCCCCGGGCGCACGAGCACGCGGGCCCGGTGCACGATCCCAGCGATGTCCTCCCCGTGCGCGGCGAACATCTGCCGGAGCATCGAGAGGTCCGGCAGCACCCAGCTCGGCTCCTCCGGCGCGTCCTCGGCGAGATGCCGACGCCAGATCGGCCAGCGGTCCTCCTGGCCGTGCACGACGTTCGCGACGAGCGGGTGGTCCTCACCCGGACGGGCCTCCCCCAGATCCCAGTTGCGGATGAGCAGCGGCAGGGACTCCATGAGCGTCACGGTGCGATCGGTCTCCTCCCGCAGCCGGGTCGCCCGCGCCTGGGAGATCGCGATGTAGGCGGTGTAGGGCGACTCGAGGGTGAGGCGCGCGCCGCGGCGCCGCAGGAAGCCGGCGCGTTCCAGGGCCGCGAGCGCGCCCGGCAGTCGCTCGATCAGGGCGGGATCGAGCAGCGCCGTCAGCTCGTCGATCGACGCGGGCCGGGCGCGGTAGGCGACGGCCAGGACGGCCATGCTCGCCTCGTCGAGAAGGGGAGTCTCTTCCAGCTCCATGTCGAGAAGCATCCCTCACGTCTCAGGAGTCCGCACGAGGTGGACATCCCCGTGGCGCGCGACAACGTAGCGCGCTCCCGCGCGTCGCGGCGCGGGAAAGGAGGACATGCCCGGAACAGGACAGCGCGGGCGTCCCACGACGGGCGACGGGCGACGGGCGACGGCTCAGTGCGCCCCGCCCGTCACAGCTTCTCGATCGGCGCGATCTTGATCAGCAGTCGCTTGCGCCCCGCCTGCTCGAACTGCACCTCGGCGACCGACTTCGTGCCCGAACCCGTCACGGCCACCACGCGCCCCTCACCGAAGTCGGTGTGCCGGATGCGGTCGCCCGCCTCGAGGGTCAGGTCGCCGTTGTCGCGCACCTTGCCGGTGATCTCGCTCGCCCACTCGCGCTTGACCCGCGGCGGGGCGGGCGGCAGCTCGGTCGGGTAGGAGAACCCGCGCGCCGCTCCGCCGGCGTAGCCGCGCGCGTTGAGCGCCCGCGGACGCGAGCCGCCGCGCGAGGTCGCGTCGCCGGGCGACTGCTTCCAGTCGATGAGCCCCGGCGGGATCTCCTGCAGGTAGCGGCTCGGCATCGCGACGCTCGTCTCGCCGAAGGCGGAGCGCGTCATCGAGAGCGAGAGGAAGAGGCGCTTCTTCGCGCGCGTGATGCCGACGTAGAACAGCCGGCGCTCCTCGGCGAGCCCCCCCGGCTCCCCCGACGACATGCGATGCGGCAGCAGATCCTCCTCGACGCCGGTGAGGAACACCGCGTCGTACTCGAGGCCCTTCGCCGTGTGGAGGGTCATGAGCGAGACCGTGCCCGAGGCGTCCTCGATCTCGTCGGCCGCGGCCACGAGGGCGGTCTCGGTGAGGAACTCGAGGAGACCCGCCTCCGGGTTGTTCTTGGAGAACTCCCTCGTGACGGCGACGAGCTCCTCGACGTTCTCGATGCGCGCCTCGTCCTGCGGGTCGCGTGTCGCGCGCAGCGCCTCGAGATACCCCGTGCCGTTCAGGAGGGCGAGCAGGATGTCGGCGGGCTTGGCGTTCGCGGCGAACATCGCCTCGACCTCGTCGAAGAGCTCCGCGAGGTCGAGGATCGCCTTCGCCACCTTGGGCCCGAAGCCGAGGCCGCCGGCATCCCCGAGCGCGTCGCGCAGCGGCACGCCCATCTTGTCCGCGTGCGCCTGCAGCGTGGCCTCGGTGGCGGGCCCGATGCCGCGCTTCGGGGTGTTGAGGATGCGGCGCAGCGCGAGATCGTCGGCCGGATTGGCGACCTGGATGAGGTACGCCATCGCGTCCTTGATCTCGGCGCGCTCGTAGAACTTCGTGCCGCCGATGATCTTGTACGGCAGCCCCGAGCGGATGAAGACGTCCTCGAGCGGACGGGTCTGCGAGTTCGTGCGGTAGAACACCGCGACCTCGCTGTACGGCATCCCCTCGCGGTGCAGCGCCGAGATCTCGTCGGCGACGAACTGCGCCTCGTCGTGGCCCGAGTACCCCGTGTAGCCGAGGATCGGATGGCCCGCCCCGACGGTCGTGAAGAGGTTCTTCTCGCGCCGGTCGAAGTTGTTCGAGATGACGGCGTTCGCCGCGTCGAGGATGTTCTGCGTCGAGCGGTAGTTCTGCTCGAGCAGCACGACCTTCGTCTCGGGATAGTCGCGCTCGAACTCGACGATGTTGCGGATGTCGGCGCCGCGGAAGGCGTAGATCGACTGGTCGGAGTCGCCGACGACGGTGAGGGACGCCCCCGGCAGCCCGCCGGTGGCGTCGGCCTGGAGCCACGTGTCGTCGGGCAGGTGCTGCGGCTTGATCGGCCGAGTCAACTCGCGGATGAGGGCGTACTGCGCGTGGTTGGTGTCCTGGTACTCGTCGACGAGCACGTGGCGGAAGCGGCGCTGGTAGAGCGCGGCGACCTCGGGGAACGCCCGGAACAGGTGCACGGTCTCGGCGATGAGGTCGTCGAAGTCGAGGGCGTTCGCGCGACGCAGGCCCGCCGTGTACCGGCGGTAGATCTCGAGGAACGCGACCTCGGCGGGATCGTCGGAGTTGATGTTGCGCGCGTACGACTCAACGTCGACGAGCTCGTTCTTCTGCTTCGAGATCTTGCCCGCGACGATGCCGGGGGTGAGGTTCAGCGTGTCGGCATCCAGCTCCTTCACGATGCGCTTGATGAGCGCGCGGCTGTCGGCCGAGTCGTAGATCGT
Organism: Actinomycetes bacterium; assembly: GCA_023457615.1. Taxonomy (GTDB): domain Bacteria; phylum Actinomycetota; class Actinomycetes; order Actinomycetales; family Microbacteriaceae; genus Pseudolysinimonas_A. The sequence goes on from JAEWKY010000132.1 coordinate 5,143, forward strand.
GAAGCCGGCCTTCATGCCCATGACCTCGGCCTGCCGGCGGAGGATGCGCACGCAGGCCGAGTGGAACGTCGAGATCCACATGCCGTCGGGCCCGCGCCCGCTCCCGCGGATGCCCGTGAGGTTGCCCACGCGCTCGCGCATCTCGGCGGCCGCCTTGTTGGTGAAGGTGATCGCGAGGATCTGCAGCGGCGTCGCCTCGCCGCTCGCGAGCAGCCCCGCGATGCGCCGCGTGAGCACGCTCGTCTTGCCGGAGCCGGCTCCCGCCACGATCAGCAGCGACGGGCCGCGGTAGAGCACGGCCTCGCGCTGCTGCGGGTTGAGCCCCTCGAGCAGTCGGTCGTCGAGGATCGGGGTGCTCATGTCGGCGTCGAGTCTACGTGTCCCCGCCGACCCCGGCCCGGGCCGCGACGCCCAGATCGGGATGGTCGACGAAGATGCCGTCGACGCCGGTCGCGAGCACCGCGCCGAACTCCGAGCGCCAGTCGCCCCAGTCGCGCGGCGACGAGCCGACGCGGTGCGCCGGGGCGAGGAACCGGTTCTCCGGGCGCAGCGTCCAGGTGAAGACGTCGAGGCCCGCGGCGTGCGCGCGCGCCACGAGCTCGCCTCCCCCGGCGCGCAGGAGGAGCGCCTTGTCGACGCTCACTCCGTCGATGCCGTGGGCCGCCAGCCGGGCCAGCCCCGCCTCGGTGATCTGCGCGGAGTACGGGAGCGCCTGGCGGCCGAAGCGCGCGACGAGGTCGGGGGCCGAGCCCCGGGCCTCGAGGAGGTAGACGAGACGTCCGCGCACGCCGCGATCGCGGATCTGCTCGAGCACCGTCTGCTCGAAGCACTCGACGATCGTGCGGCTCCCGTCGTCCCAGCGGCGCAGCTCGTCCGCGACGAGCTCGTCGAGCGGCAGCCCGATCGAGGCGAAGTAGGTCGCGTGCTTGACCTCCGCGACGACCGAGATCGGGCGTCCCGTGCGGGCCGCGCCGGCATCCAGGATCTCCAGCAGGTCGCGCAGCCGCAGGAGGGGCTCCGCCCGGTCGAAGGATGCCGACGCCTGTCGCACCTGCGGCAGCCGCTCGACCGCCCGCAGGGTCGAGAGCTCGGCCCACGTGAAGTCCTCGGTGAACCAGCCCGTGAGGGTCAGCCCGTCGATGCGCTTCGTCGTGCGGCGGTCGGCGAACTCGGGCCTCGCAGCGACGTCCGTCGTGCCCGAGATCTCGTTCTCGTGGCGCAGCACGAGCACGCCGTCGCGCGTCGCGACGAGGTCGGGCTCGATCGCATCCGCCCCCAGGGCGATCGCGAGCTCGTAGGCGGAGCGGGTGTGCTCGGGCCGGTATCCGCTCGCACCGCGATGCCCTATGACGAGGGGGAGCGGACGGGGCACCAGTTCACGATAATCTGACGCTGACATGACGACCTGCGCGAACTGCGGTCGGGAGCTGCAGCCCGCCTGGAAGTACTGCATCACCTGCGGCACGCGCACGACCGTGCCCCTCGCCGGGGTCACGCCCTCGGCGCTCAGCAGCGACCCCGAGAACCAGGCGCGGCGGGTCAACGTGCTGGCGGTGCTGGCGCTCATCCTCGGCTGCCTCCTGAGCCCCCTCGCGGCCCTCTTCGGTCACGTCGCGGTGGCGCAGATCCGCACCTCCGGCGAACGCGGTCTCGTGCCGGCGTGGATCGCCGTCGTGCTCGGCTACATCTGGCTCGTCGCCCTGGCCGTGCTCGTGATCACGTTCGTCACGACGAATGGCTGACCGGGACGCCCCGACCCGCTGGCGCGAGCCGACGTCCTCCCTGTCGCTGCGGTGGGGCGCCTACCGCACGCGGTGGCTCGGCGGCCTGCTGCTGATCGTCGCGGGGGGTCTCGCGATCGCCGGCGGCAGCGCGAGCAGCGCGTTCGCCAACTTCCTGCTCGCCGCGGGGAGCGTCGCGCACGTCACCGGCTGGGCGGTGCTGCCGTCGGTCGGCTGGCGTCGCGTGGTCGCGATGGCGCCGTCCACCCTCGCGATGTGGTTCCTGCTCACCGGCCCCGGATGGCTCGCCGTCCTGCTGCTCCCCTACCTCGGCTGGCTGCTCGTGCGGCACCGGCCGCTCGCGAGCTACGCGACCGCGATGTTCGTGCTCGCCGCAGCCGTGCTCGCGGCGCGCGTGTTCGGGGAGGAGTACTCCGGGATGCTCCCCGCGCTCGGGATCGTCGGCGCGGTCGCGTTCGTGTCGGCCTGGGCCGCACGTGCCGTGCACGCCGCTCAGTCCACCGTGCGCCGTGGGCGAAAGCCCAGGATCTCTCAGGCCTGACCTCTCTACACTGAGCGCATGGCCAACCCTGCTTTCAGCAACTCCCCCGCCTTCTCGGCGAAGGCGGCCGCGAAGCTCGCGGCGCGCGAGAACGCGGCACCCGCCGTCCCGACCCCCGGGCAGCTGCAGGAGCACTTCTCGCTGCCCGACGCGACCCCGGACCAGATGGACCGGATGACGTACCAGGACACGATCTTCAAGACCCTCGGGGGTTTCGCGGTGCTGCTCGTCGGCGCGGCGGTGGGCTGGATGATCCCGGCGCTCGCGATCGTCGGCGCCATCGCCGGCCTCGTGCTCGCCCTCGTCAACATCTTCAAGAGGAAGCCGTCGCCCGCGCTCATCCTGGCCTACGCCTTCGCCGAGGGTCTGCTCGTCGGCGGAGTCTCGAACTTCTTCAACCAGATGACCGAGGGCATCGTGCCGATGGCCGTGCTCGGCACGCTCGGCGTCGTCGGGGTGACGCTCGCGCTCTTCGCCAACGGCAAGGTGCGCACCTCGCGCCGCGCGACCAAGATCTTCCTCGTCGCGATCGTCGGCTACGCGGCGTTCTCGCTCGTCAACATCGTCCTCATGCTCACGGGTGTCGTCGACAGCTTCGGCGGCGGCCTGCGCAACGTCGAGATCCTGGGCATGCCGCTCGGCATCCCGCTCGGCATCCTCGTCGTGCTGCTCGCGGCCTACTCGCTCGTGATGGACTTCGAGCAGGTCAAGAACGGCGTCGAGTCGGGCGCCCCGCGCATCTACGGCTGGACCGCCGCCTTCGGCATCATGGTGACCGTCGTCTGGCTCTACCTCGAGATCCTGCGGCTGCTGTCGTACTTCCTCCCGCGCAACTAGGGGCTCGGGACACGAGAAGGCCGGACGCGGCGCGTCCGGCC
>JAEWKY010000133.1 GCA_023457615.1 Actinomycetes bacterium
CCGCGTGGCGGCGCTCGAGGCGGGGGCGGCCCTCCAGCCATGTGAGCGTCCAGCGCCACCCGGTGGTGTCGACGCCGGCGAGCTCGACCTCGACGGCCGCGATCGCGGCGACGACCGTCGCGGGCAGACGCGGCGGCGGCTCCGCGCCGAGGGCCCATCTGGTTCCGAGTTGCACCCGCCCACGCTAACCTCCCGGGCATGGGACTGCAGACCAACGCGCGCGTCGAGATCGCGCGCCCGGCCGCCGAGGTGTTCCGCTGGCTCGTGGAGCCCGAGAAGCTCACCGCGTGGGCGGGCAGCGCCGGCGTCATGCCGTCCGACCCGTCGGTGCTGGCGGTGGGCTTCGAGCACACCGGGCCCGTCGCCGGCATCTCGGGCGGGGAGGCGACGATGCGCGTCGACGCGTGGAACCCGCCGCTCTCGTTCGGCGTCACCGTGAGCTACGCGGGCGGGAGGGCATCCACCACCTACGCGCTCGCGGAGACGGGCGGCGCGACGACGCTCACCTGCGCCTCCGACACCGATTGGGCCACACCCGACCTCGGCGCCGTCGAGGCCCGGATCGCCGCCCAGAGCCCCGAGGTGCAGTCGGTCATGCAGCACGCGATCGACACGATGAGCGCGCAGCTCGCGACCGGCGCCTACGACGCCGGCACGCAGGCGATGATGCAGTCGGCGCTCGAGGCGTCGCTCGCGAACCTGAAGGCGCTCGCCGAGGCGGCCTAGTCGTCGAGCGTCGAGGCCACCTCGCGGGCGACCAGGATCGTCTCGAACTCCGCGGTGTCGTAGGCGTCCGCCGCGGCGGTGAGCGGATGCCCGCACCGGTCGACGGGTGCGCGGACGACGAGCACGTCGCCCGACTCGAGTTCGAGCCACAGGATCCGCGGGTCGAGCAGCGGCTGCCCGCAGATCCCGCCGGTCGCGGGTTCGTCGGGCTCCGAGTACGCGTCGAGCAGGCCCGCGACTTCGGAGGTGAGCCGCTGCACGTACTGCACCTTGTTCGGCACCCCCTCGACCTCGTGGAAGTCGGCGGTGCAGCGGCGGACCTCGGCGATGTCGCCCAGGTCCCGGGGGAGCGGTTCGGGAGGGGTGTCGGGGCACGACAGCAGCACGTGCGGATGCGTGAGCGCGATCGTCGGCGCGACGTCGGGCGGCGCGGCGGCCGTGCACCCGGCGAGCAGCAGGGCCGCCGCGAGCACCGCCGCCGCGCGTCGCATCTAGAGGCGCACCTCGTAGGTGACCCAGGTGGTCTTCGTCGCGAGCCTGTCGTAGACGCGCTGCGCGGTGACGTTGTCGTCGGCGGTGATCCAGCGCAGCGTGCCCGGACCCGTCGCCCGGGCGAGCGAGGTCAGGTGGTCGATGAGCGCCGTTCCGACGCCCGTGCCGCGCGCCTCGGGGGCGGTGAAGAGATCGTCGAGGTACCAGTCGTTCCCGGTGCTGAAGGTGTCGGGATGCGTGCGGTAGTGCGCCATCCCGACCACGGTGCCGTCGACCTCGGCGACGAGGGCATCCACGCGCCCGGCCGGGTCGAGCAGGAGCCACCACACGTGATCGAGCTGCGCGTCGTCGAACGAGGTCGCGTAGAACGCGCCGTAGTCGCGGAACAACCGGCGCCACGCCGCCTCGTCGCGCGCCTCGACGGGCCGCACCGCGACGGGCCGCGCCGCGACGGTCACGACTCCTCCGCGAGCACGACGTCGGTGACGGCGATCTCGTCGGCCTCGACGAGGTGCAGCGTCGCGATGCGCCCCACAGCCCTGAGGTCGTCGGCGGCCTGGGCGAGCAGCGCCGGACCCGCGAGAGTCGCGCTCACCACGGGGGTCTTCTGCGACGCCTGCGCCTCGGTCTTGGCTCGGCGGATGCCGATGAGCGCCGCGCTCACCGCGGGCAGCAGCCCCGTCGGAGCGTCGGCCGTCAGCGTCGGCCAGCCGGCGGTGTGCACCGAGCCCTCGTGAGTCCAGCTCCACACCTCCTCGGTCGCGAACGGCAGCACGGGCGCGAGCAGGCGCAGCAGCACGTCGATCGCCTCGCGGAGGGCGGACACCGCCGAGCCGTCGCCCGCGTACGCGCGCTCCTTCACGAGTTCGAGGTAATCGTCGCAGAAGGTCCAGAAGAACTGCTCGGTGACCTCGAGCGCGCGCGCGTGGTCGTAGCCCTCGTAGGCCTGCGTCGCCTGGCGCACGAGGTCGGCGAGGGTCGCGAGCATGTCGACGTCGAGCGGGTTGGTGATCTCGACACGGCCCTCCGGGCCTCCTCGATCACCGAGGGACTCGAAGGAGTAGACGAACTTCGCGGCGTTGAGCACCTTGATCGCGAGCCGGCGCCCGATCTTGATCTGCTTCGGGTTCTGCGGATCGAAGGCCGCGTCCGTGCCGAGCCGCGACGACGCCGCCCAGTAGCGCACGGCGTCCGACCCGTGCTCGTCGAGCATCGCGGCCGGCGTGACCACGTTGCCCTTCGACTTCGACATCTTCTTGCGGTCGGGGTCGACGATGAAGCCCGAGATGCCCGCGTTCGCCCACGGGATGGTGCCGTGCTCGAGCTCGGCGCGCAGCACCGTCGAGAACAGCCAGGTGCGGATGATGTCCTGCCCCTGGCTGCGCAGCGAGTAGGGGAAGACGAGGCCGAAGAGCTCGTCGTCGGTGCCCCAGCCGGCGGCGATCTGCGGCGTGAGCGACGAGGTCGCCCAGGTGTCCATGATGTCCACCTCGCCGACGAAGGCGGTGCCGCGCTGGTCCTCGGTGAAGCCGGGCGGCACGTCGGTCGACGGGTCCACGGGCAGCGAGGCCTCGTCGGGCACGATCACGCGGCCGCGCTCGCCGTCGGCATCCAGCTCGTACCAGACCGGGATCGGCACGCCGAAGAAGCGCTGGCGTGAGATGAGCCAGTCGCCGGTCAGCCCGCCGACCCAGTTGTCGTAGCGCACGCGCATGAAGTCGGGGTGGAAGGCGATCTGCCTCCCCGCCTCCAGCAGGCGCTGCTTGAGCGCGTCGTCGCGCGCGCCGTTCGTGATGTACCACTGCCGGGTCGACACGATCTCGAGCGGCTTGTCGCCCTTCTCGAAGAACTTCACGGCGTGGGTCGTCGGCTTCGGGTCGCCGAGCAGGTCGCCGCTCGCGCGGAGCAGGTCGACCATCGCGGCCTTCGCGCTGAACACGGTCTTGCCCGCGAGCTGCGCGTACGCGTCGCGTCCGGCGTCGGTGAACAGGTCGGCGGCGGGCGCCTCCGCGACGAGGCGGCCGTCCCGGCCGATCACCGAGCGCGTCGGCAGGTCGAGCTCGCGCCACCAGATCACGTCGGTCACGTCGCCGAAGGTGCAGATCATCGCGATGCCCGTGCCCTTGTCCTTCTGGGCGAGGCGGTGCGCCACGACGGGCACCTCGACGCCGAACACGGGCGTCGTCACGGTCGTGCCGAACAGGTGCTGGTAGCGCTCGTCGTCGGGATGCGCGACGAGCGCGACGCAGGCCGGCAGCAGCTCGGGACGCGTGGTCGCGATCGTCACCGTGCCGCCGTCCGGGGTGTGGAACGTCACGTCGTGGTACGCGGCGGGCTGATCCTTGTCCTCGAGCTCGGCCTGCGCGACGGCGGTGCGGAAGGTGATGTCCCACAGCGTCGGGGCCTCGGCCTGGTACGCCTCGCCGCGTGCGAGGTTGCGCAGGAACGCGCGCTGCGCGACGGCCTGCGCCTCCGGTCCGATCGTGCGGTAGGTGAGCGACCAGTCGACCGAGAGGCCGAGGGTGCGCCAGAGGTCCTCGAACTGCTTCTCGTCCTCGACCGTCAGGCGCTCGCACAGCTCGATGAAGTTGCGTCGCGAGATCGGCACCTGGTCGGCGGCCTTCGCCGAGGCGTTGTCGCCGCCCTCCAGCGGGGGCGTGTAGCCGGGCACGTAGGGCAGCGACGGGTCGCAGCGCACGCCGTAGTAGTTCTGCACGCGCCGCTCGGTGGGCAGACCGTTGTCGTCCCAGCCCATCGGGTAGAAGATCTGCTCCCCGCGCATGCGGTGGAACCGCGTCGCGAGGTCCATGTGCGTGTACGAGAACACGTGGCCGATGTGCAGCGACCCCGACGCCGTCGGGGGAGGCGTGTCGACGCTGAAGACGCTGCCGGCGGCGAGGGCGGCGGCGCGATCGAACCGGTAGGTGCCCTGGGCCTCCCAGGTGTCGGACCACTTGGGCTCGAGTCCCTCGAGGGCGGGCCGCTCGGGGATGGCGCGGTCGGGGATGGCGCGGTCGGGAATGGCAGACGTCATCGCGGTGCTCCGGTTCGATGTGCGCGGCACCGAGTCGATGATGAGGTGCCTGGTTGTGTGCCGCGATTCTACGCGCGAATCATCCTCGCGGGTGGCGAGGTCCATCGCGCGGCTGACGCTCGCGCCGCGCGGTCTTCGTAGCGTCGGAGCATGCACGCTGCCGCCACGTTGCGCATCCACGGCGACGCGATCGCGGCGAACACCCGTCGCATCGCCGCCGCGACCTCGGCGGAGGTGATGGCCGTCGTGAAGGCGGACGGCTTCGGGCACGCCCGGGCGGCTCTGCGCGCGCTCGAGGCGGGCGCGACGCGGCTCGGCGTCGCGACGATCGAGGAGGCGCTGCCGCTGCGCTGGGCCGGGGTCGAGGCGCCCATCCTGAGCTGGCTCAACCCGGTCGAGTCGGACACCGTCGGGGCGCTGCGCAACCGCATCGAGCTCGCCGTGCCGAGCCAGGCGCACCTCGCGCGCATCGCCGCCGACGCCGGGCGGCTCGGCACGCGGGCCGCCGTGCACCTGCACGTCGACACCGGGATGGCCCGGGACGGCGCTCCGCCGACGGAGTGGAAGGCGCTGTGCGACCTCGCCCGGCTGTACGAGCTGCGCGGGGACATCCGGGTCGTCGGGATCATGAGCCACCTCGCCCGCGCCGACGAGCCGGGCCACGCCCTCACCCTGCGGCAGCGGCTCGTGTTCGAGGCGGCCGTGCGC
>JAEWKY010000134.1 GCA_023457615.1 Actinomycetes bacterium
ACCCCGAGGGGGTCGGCGGGCGCGGCGTGGCGATGGGGAGGGGCAGGGGTCATGGGGAGGCACCGTTCCGAAGAGCGAGCGCCCGCTCCCAGACGGCCGCATCGAGGGGGATGCCGGCGGAGCTCCGCGCGGCACGTTCGGCGCGGGCGCGATCGCCGGGGACGGCGACCGGCGCCGCTCCCCCGCTCTCGCGCACCGCGTCGAGGTACTGGGTGAGGCCGGCGAGCGACCCCGTGGCGCCGAGCGCCTCGAGCGAGAAGACGACGAAGAGGTCGCCCTTGCTCGGGGGGTGCTCGACGTCGAGCGTGCCGTGCACGTCCCGGCCGAACGCCGAACCCGCGAGCACGCCGACGAGCGCCTCGAGCGCGAGCCCGAGCGCGTAGCCCTTCGCCCCGCCGAACGGCGCGACCGCTCCCTGCGCGGCGGCGGCGGCATCCGTCGTGGGGGCCCCGTCCGCGTCGATCGCCCAGCCGAGCGGCAGGGGCAGGCCGCGATCCCGGTGGTCGTGCACCTTGCCCATCGACACCGCGGCGGTCGACATGTCGAGGATGAGCGGCTCGGCGAGCGTCGGGATGCCGATGCCGATCGGGTTGGTGCCCACCATCGCCGTCGCGCCGCCCCAGGGATGCACGAGCGCCTCGCTCACGGTCACCGCGAGGCCGGCGTTGCCGGACGCGACGATGCGCTCGAGGTAGGGCGCGAGCATCCCCACGTGACCGGCCCCGTGGATGCTCGCGACGGCCACGCCGGTCGTGCCGACGCGCTCGAGCAGGAGGTCGAGCGCGCGGTGCGCGGCGACGGGTCCGAGCGAGCGTCGCCCGTCGACCCGCAGCGCGGAGTCGGTGCGCCAGTCCAGTCCGAGCTCGACGCCCGAGACGGTCACCCCGGCGAGGAGCCGGCCGACGAGCACCGGGAGGCGGCGGATGCCGTGCGACGCGTGGTCGCGCAGGTCGCCCTCGACGAGCATGGCGGCCTGCAGCTCGGCGTCGGACCGGGTCGCGCCGTGCCGGACGAGCGCGTCGGCGATGACGCCGCGCTCCTCGTCGGGGGTCACGAGCACGGTCGGCACGGGATCCAGCCTCGCAGCGCGTACCCTGGGACTCCATGAACCGTCCCACGCAGCAGGACGGCGCGACCGAGCCGCCGTCCGCCGTGCGCAAGGCGCTCGGGCTGCTCGACGCGTTCACCCCGCGCACCCCCGAGCTGAGCATCCGCGAGCTGTCGCGCCTCTCCGGCGTCGCGCGGTCGACGACCCACCGGCTCGTCGGCGAGCTGATCGCCTGGGGCGCGCTCGAGCGCACGACCGGCGGCGTGCGGCTCGGCGTCAAGCTCTTCGAGCTCGGCAGCATGGCCCCGACGTCGGTGACGCTGCGCGAGGCGGCCCTGCCCTTCGCGCATCACCTGCACGAGGTCACGCAGCTCACCGTCAACGTCGCCATCCGCGACGGCCGGGAGATCGTCTACGTCGACAAGATCACCTCGCGCGCCCTCGAGGTGCCGCACTCCCGTCAGGGCGGGCGCAACCCGCTGCACGCGACCGGGCTCGGCAAGGCGATCCTCGCGTTCAGCGACGCCGGAGCGCTCGACGAGCTGCTCGCCGCTCCCCTTGAGGCCGTCACGCCGAAGACGATCGTCGAGCCGGGGGCCCTGCGCGCCGAGCTCGACCGCGTGCGCGAGCGGCGCGTCGCCTTCGACGTCGAGGAGTCGCGGCTCGGGCTGTTCTGCGTCGCGGCGCCGATCCTCGACTCCCGCGGCCGCGCGCTCGGGGCGATCTCGGTGACCGGCGCGACGGCGTTCGACCAGGCGGAGCGCTTCGCCCCCGCCGTCGGCACGACGGCCCTCGCCGGCGCCGGGGCGCTGCGACCCCGCCGACGCTGACGTCCGGTGCGGCTCAGGCCGCCCCGAGGCTCCCCACGACCAGGAAGATCACGTAGGCGACCGCCGCCGACGGCAGGATCGAGTCGAGCCGGTCGAGGAAGCCGCCGTGGCCCGGCAGCATCGACGAGATGTCCTTGATGCCGAGGTCGCGCTTGATGAGCGACTCGGTGAGATCGCCCATCGTGCCGACGAGCGCGAGGAGCGGGCCGAGGATGAGGCCGAGCCACCACGGCTGGTCGAGCATGAGCCAGGCGAGCAGCACCGCCGCGATCGTCGCCGCGACGATCGACCCGAGGAAGCCCTCCACGGTCTTGCCGGGGCTGATGAGCGGCGCGAGCTTGTGCCGCCCGAACGCGAGCCCCGACGCGTAGGCGCCGATGTCGGTCACGACGACGATGACGATCGCCGCGAGCGTCCACCACTCGCCGCCCGGGAGCCCGGCGAGCACGACGTAGAGGCCGGCGAGGAACGTCACGTACACCTGCACGAGCGCACCCGCGCCGATGTCGGCGAAGACCTCGCGGGCCTGCGTGTTGTGGCTCGGGCGGAACTGCTCGCCGAGGCGCCAGAGCGAGATGAGCACGACCGCGGCGAGCACCGCGAGCCACAGTCCGTCGACGCCGAAGAAGAACGCCGCGGGCACGGTGGCGACGGCGACGACCGTGGAGGCGACGCGCGGCACGTCGCGGCCGGCGAAGCGCAGCGCGCTCGCGAACTCGAACACCGTGAGCCCGATGAGGGCGGCCGCGAGGAACATGAAGAGCCACGTGACGAGCAGCAGGCTCACGAGGAAGAGCGCCCCGAGCACGAGTCCGATGCCGATCGCGGCGAGCAGGTTGCGACCGACGCGCTGGTTGATGGCCTCGTTCGCCTGGTCGAACTGCGCGCGCGCCTCCTCGACGCCGTGGGCGAGGTCGTCGAGCGGGTTGTGGTGCCTCTTCGCGGCGGCGGGTTCGGGAGCCGGGGTCCCGTCGTCGGTCTCGACCATCAGACCTCGAGCAGCTCGGCTTCCTTGCGCTTGAGGGCCTCGTCGATGGCCTCGATGTGGCTCTTCGTCACGGCGTCGAGCTCCTTCTCGGCGCGCGCGATGTCGTCCTCCGAGACCTCCTTGAGCAGGGCATCCAGGTCGTCCTTCGCCTTGCGGCGCACGTTGCGGATCGCGACCTTCGCGTCCTCGCCCTTGCTGCGCACGAGCTTCACGTACTCCTTGCGGCGGTCCTCGGTGAGCTCGGGCATCGTGACACGGATGATCGTGCCGTCGTTCGACGGGGTGGCTCCGAGGTGCGAGGCGGCGACGATCGCCTTCTCGATGTCCTTGAGCGCGGCCTTGTCGTAGGGCGTGATGATGAGCACCCGCGCCTCGGGGTTCTGCAGACCGGCCAGCTGCGCGAGCGGCGTCGGGGTGCCGTAGTACTCGACCATGAGCTTCTGGAACAGCGCGGGGTTGGCGCGACCGGTGCGCACCGTCGAGAAGTCGTCCTTGGCGACCTCGACGGCCCGGTTCATCTTGTCGCGGCCCTCGGCCAGCACGTCGGCGATCGCCATGGGTGCACTCCTTCGCTTCCGAAGGTCGAGCTTAGGGCGTCGGCGCTGTGATTCAGCGCGAAGCCGCGAGCAGCGCGACGCCGACCACGACGACCCCGGCCCCGCTCAGTCGCGCGGCGGGATGCGGCTCCCGGAACAGCAGCCAGCCCGCGAGGGCGACGAACACGACGCTGAGCTCGCGCGCCGGGGCGACGATCGAGACCGGCGCGAGCTGCATCGCGAACAGGATGAGGATGTAGGACAGCGGCGAGAGCACCGCGACGACGAGCACGTCGCGCCCGTGCGTGCGCAGCACCTCGCGCACGGCCGGCCGGCGCCGCGCGGCGTACGGCGCGAGCAGCACGGCCTCCATCGCGCTCGTGCCCGCGCTGAGCAGGATCGGCGAGATCGCGAGCGCCGTGACCGCGTGGGCGTCCCACAGCGTGTACGCCGCGATGACGACCCCGATCGCGAGACCCCAGAGCACGCCCGCGCGCGCCCTCGCCCAGTTCGCGCGTCCCCCGCCGAGGCCGATCACGACGACGCCCGCGACGACCGCGGCCGCACCGAGCAGGCCGACGACGCCCGGGCGCTCGGCGAACAGCACGATCGCGAGCAGCACGCTCAGCAGCGGCCCGGTCCCCCGCGCGAGCGGATAGACGACCGACACGTCGCCCGCGCGATATCCGGCCTGGAGCGACAGGAAGTAGAGCACGTGGAGGGCGCCGCTCACGACGGTCGCGAGGGCGAGCTCGGGCCAGGACGGCGGGTCGAGCAGCGCGGCGACGACACCCACCGGGAGCAGCACGACCGCTGCGGCCACGGCGATCAGCCAGACGAACACGGGACCGCTCACGGCCGAGCGCTTGACGACGAGGTTCCAGGTCGCGTGGGCGAGGCCGCCGGCGACGATGAGCAGGATGACGAGCCAGGACACGTCGCAGGACGGCTTCGGGTCGGTCGGCGGCTACGCGTCGCCGGCGGTGACGAAGTCGAGGAGCTCCTCGACCCGCCCGAGCAGCTCGGGCGCGAGGTCGCCGTAGCCCCGCACGGTGCCGAGGATGCGCTGCCAGGCGGCGGCGACATCCGCCGGGTCGTCGTGCGGCCAGCCGAGCGCCGCGCAGATGCCGTGCTTCCAGTCGGTGCCGCGCGGGATGTCGGGCCACGCCGCGAGCCCGAGACGCGCGGGCTTCACCGACTGCCAGACGTCGACGAACGGATGCCCGAGCACGAGCACGCCGGGACCGGCGGCGGCCGCGGCGAGGCGGCTCTCCTTCGAGCCGGGCACGAGATGGTCGAGCAGCACCCCCGCGTGCCGCCCCGGGCCGGGGTGGAACTCCGCGAGGGCGGCCGACAGGTTGTCCGCGCCGTCGAGGAGCTCGACGACGACGCCCTCGACGCGCAGGTCGGCGCCCCACACCTTCTCGATCAGCTCGGCGTCGTGCCGGCCCTCGACGTAGAGCCGGCTCGCACGGGCGACGCGGGCGCGCTCCTGCGGCACGGCACGGCTTCCGGATGCCGTGCGCGCGGCGGGCGCGGGCGCGGCCTTCGGAACGGTGAGCACGACGGGCTCGCCGTCGACGAGGAATCCGCCGCCGAGCGGGAACGCGCGCACGCGGCCGTGGCGGTCCTCGAGCTCGACGATCCCCTTCGCGACGCCGACCACGGCCCCGACGTAGCCGTCGGCGAGCTCGACGACGAGGTCGCGCTCGGCCGGCACCTGCGGCACGGAGGTCTTCGCGCGTCCGCGCCAGTCACCGGCGAGGACATCCTCGCCGTAGCGGTCGGTCACGCGCCGACCGCCCGGTCCAGGGCACCGCTCACGCGGTGACCAGCGTGCCGATCCGGGTGCCCTTGAGCGCCTTCGTGATGTTGCCCGCGGGCTCCATGCCGAAGACGACCATCGGCATCCCGTTGTCCATGCAGAGGCTGAACGCCGTCGAGTCGACGACCTTGAGGCCCTGCACGAGGGCCTCCTGGTACGACACCTTCTCGAGCTTCTTCGCCTTCGGGTTGGTGCGCGGGTCGGAGTCGTAGACGCCGTCGACGCCGTTCTTCGCGACGAGCACCTCGGCCGCGCCGATCTCGAGGGCGCGCTGCGCGCTCACGGTGTCGGTGGAGAAGTACGGCAGGCCGGCGCCCGCGCCGAAGATGACGATGCGACCCTTCTCGAGGTGCCGCTCGGCGCGCAACGGGATGTAGGGCTCGGCGACCTGCGTCATCGCGATCGCCGACTGCACGCGCACCTGCGCACCGGCCTGCTCGAGGAAGTCCTGCAGCGCGAGCGCGTTCATGACGGTGCCGAGCATGCCCATGTAGTCGGCGCGGCCCCGGTCCATGCCGCGCTGGCTCAGCTCCGCGCCGCGGAAGAAGTTGCCGCCGCCGACGACGATCGCGATCTCGACGCCGCCCCGGTCGTCCTCGTCCTTGGGCGCGGCCGCGGCGATCTCGCGCGCGATGGCGCTGACGATGTCGGGGTTCACCCCGAGCGATCCGCCGCCGAACGCCTCCCCCGAGAGCTTGAGAAGGACCCTGCGACGCTTCTGCTTCTTGGGAGGCACGGTCCTCAGGATATCCCTCGCCACGACTCGCAGCCTGCTCACAGCGGCGCCAGAGCGATCACCCGGGATGCGCGACCTACGCTGACTCCACACCGACCACGGCGACCGCCATAACCCCCCAGTGCACGGTCGCCGGGTCGCCCCGGACAGGACACGGCGGGCGACGAGAAAAGGGGCCGGGGGCCCCCCCCGCGGGCCCGCCCCGCGGCGC
>JAEWKY010000135.1 GCA_023457615.1 Actinomycetes bacterium
GCCTCGAAGCGCGCTCGGGCCTCTCGCCGCGCCCGGCGACGCTGACGCCGCCCGTCGGCGAACGTCGCCACGACGATGACCGGACCGAGCGCCGCCATGAGCAGCAGGAAGGGCGAGCCGGTGAGCGCGAAGAGCGCGACCGACACGACGATCGGCGCGAGCGTCGCGACGAGCGGGAACGCGGTGCGCGGCGGGTCGCCCGCGACGACGGGGACCGGGATGCGCACGACGGGGGACTCGATCACGCGTCCAGGGTGCCGCGACCTCGCCTCCGCCGAGAGCGCCGCGGGCCTCGCGCGGGAGGGCTCGCGATCGCCGGCCCCTGGGGAGGACTCAGCTCACGACGAAGAACTGCTCGCCGATGTCGACGCGCGTGCCGCGGGCCACGAAGTAGCGGCGACCCGGCTCGCAGCGCTTCGGCTCGAGGTCGGGCTGGCGCACGGTCGAGCCGTTCGTCGAGTAGCGATCGCTCACCCAGAACCGGCCGCTGTCCTGGCCGAACTCGAGGTGGGTCTTGGAGACCGACTTGCCCGCGTCGAAGATCGTGACGAGCTGGTCGACGAACTCCCCCGGCTGCGACGCGGGGTTGCGTCCGACGAGGCCGGCTCCCGAGACCGTGACGCTCTCCCCCGTGCTGAACTGCAGCACGAAGCGCTCCTCGGGCAGGGCTCCGGCGACGATGCGCGTCGCCTCGAGGTCGATCGTGCCGCCGCGCGCGTCCTTACCCCAGGGGAAGGGGTCGGGCACCTCGCGCAGCGGCTTCCTCGCGGCCGGCGGCCCGCCGAAGAGCGCGTCGCGCGGAGGCACCGCGATCTGGCCCGTCGCCGCGGTGCGGTCGGGTTCGGGCGCGGGTTCGGGCTGAGGTTCGGGATCGGGCTGAGGTTCGGATGCCGGCTCGGGCTCCAGCTCGACGACCGCGACCGGCTCGGGCTCCAGCTCGACGACCTCCACCGGATCGGCTACCGCGACGGGTTCGGCCACCGCGACGGGCTCGGCCAACGCTACGGGCTCGGGCTCGGGGAGGACCTGCGCGACCTCCTCGACGACCGGCGCCACCTGCTCGACGACCGGGGCGACCTGCGCCTCGACCGCGGCAGGGGCATCCGGACGCCACTCGTCCCGACCCGCGTCGGCGACCGAGGGCACGGAGCGCGCGACCGGGGCGGCGTCCGACAGGTCGGGCGCGAACGCCGACAGCGGGGGCCGCGGCTCGGACACGCTCAGCACGAACCCGCACTCGCCGCAGAAGACGTCGTCCTCGTCGACCGGCCGGCCGCACTGGGGACAGGTGAACTCGCTGTCGTCCGCGGCGACGACGGGCAGCGACGGCGGCGTCGGTTCGGGCTCCGAGCTGAACTGGAGCGCCGTCGCAGCCGCCGGCACGGGGATGCGCGGACGCGGCGCAAAGGCGGGCACGTCGACAGGTCGACCGCATTCGCCGCAGAACAGGGCGCCCTCGGGGAGCGCGGTTCCACAGGCCTTGCAGTTCATCGTTCCCTCCCTTCGCGGCGCAGCAGACTCCGAACACTATAGGCACCGAGGGATCGGAGGGAGACGAGAGCGCGAAGTCGCTGGCGCCGGGTGAGCCCCAGATCGAGGGACGCGCGCAGATCGGCGACGGCATCCCAGACCCGGTCGGCGTCGACCTCGTCCGCCCGCTCGGGAGCGAAGACGGCGCGGTCGGCGACCGCCGCGAGCACGCGCGACGGCAGCCCGCCCGCGACCGCGGCGAGCTCCGAGCGGGTCGCGGAGGGCGGGGCGTCGTAGCCGTGGTCGAGCACCGAGTCGGCGAACTCGTCCCACCCGCCGCGGATGCGCTCCACGACGTTCGGGGCCGTGCGGCGCAGGCGCCGGCGCCGGGCCTTCGCGATGACGACCACCGCGAACGGCGCGAGCAGCACGGCGAGCACGAGCAGGCCGATCCCGGCCACGCGGGCGACCGCGAGCAGCACGACGAGCAGGGGGTCGAGCACGTCGGGGTCGTCCTGGGTGCTGTCCGGCGCGTTCTGCTCGGCCTGGGGCTCGGGGCGGTCGGGCGGCGGCGGCACGATCGACGGCGGACGCGCGACCTGGCTGTCCTCCTCGGGCTCCTCCTCGGGGATCGGGCGCTCCGCGGGCACCGGGTCGATCGCCACCCAGCCGTACTGCGCGGTGTCGACCTCGATCCACGCCGTCACGTCCTCGCCGCGCACGACGCCGTCCTCGGGTGCGAACCCGAACACGACGCGCGCGGGGAAGCCGAGCTGACGGGCCATGAGCGCGGCGGCGACGGCGTACTGCTCGGCGTCGCCGATCATGCGCGAGGCCGTGACGAGCTCGGCGATCCGGTCGGACGCGTGACCCGACCTGCTCGGCGGCTCCTCCTCGTCGAGGCCGTGGCTGATGTAGCCGTCCACCTGCAGCGCCTCGAGCATCGCCGCGAGACGCGCGCCCGGGGCGGTGAGCGCGCGCACCCGCTCCTCGAGGTAGAGGGCGAGCTCCTCGGGCAGCTCGCCGAGGCGCGGCACCTCGGCGTCGCCCGGGGTCACGTCGGCGAGCTCGGAGGCCGCGGGCTGGTCGGGCAGCACCGCGTCGAGGCGGTAGGAGTCGCCCGCGGCGAGCCCGCCGAGCACCGCCGCGGTGCCGCTCGTGTCGTTGTAGTAGAACGCGTCGGTGAGGGCGACGGGTCGCTCGCCCGCGAAATCGATCGACTCGAAGGCCCCGGCCGTCGGCACCCAGACGCCCGAGTAGCCGACGACCTCGACGTCGAGCGTCACGGGCTCGCCGTCGAGCTCCGACTGGTCGACCGACTGCGGGATCCGCACGAACGTGCCCGACGCGCTGTCGACCGTCGCGCTGCCGACCGCGTAGACCACCCCGTCGTAGCTGTCGAGGGTCGCGAGGCGCAGGCGCGCGTCGGCGGGCAGCCCCTCGACGCGCAGCAGCACCGTGTCGACCCGGTCGTCGAGGAGGTAGCGGCGGAAGCCCGCGAGCGGGCTCGGGTAGTCGCGGGGGTCGAAGGGCTGCACGACGGCGGTGCGCAGCACGTCGCGCTCCCCCGTGACCGGCAGCACCGTCGACGCGCCGATCGACGCCGCGCCCGCGACGGCGAGGATGAGCGCGCCCGCGACGATCGCGCGGATGCCGAGCACGGCATCCCCCGCCGTCTCGAGCGGACGCCCCGCCGCGTCGGGGGTCGAGCGGGCGAGGGTCGCGATGGCGGCACGACGGCGGCGCCAGCGCTGCAGCACGAGGAACACGAGCACCGAGGCGAGCAGCCCGAGCGCGAGCGGAACGGGCCAGAGCGCCTCGTCGGGTCCGAACGCGATCGCGACGAGGAAGGCCGCGACGGGCGGCACGACGGCGAGCTCGGGGAAGCGCGCGCGCGCCGCGATGGTTCCGGCGACGAGCGACGACGCGTAGAGCAGCACGAACGCGGGCACGAGCAGCGCCTGGTAGTCGCCGACCGGCAGGGTGATCGTGAGCAGCTGCTTCCAGCCGACGACGATCGCGCCCGCGAGCTCGACGACGCCGTCCCAGCTCGGCAGCACGCCCGCGATCGCGCGGTCGGGGATCGCGAGCGGCACGCCCGCGACGAAGAGCACCGCCGCGCCGACGAGGAGCACGACGAACGAGGGCCAGCGGAAGCGCGCCCCCACGAGGGCGACGAGGGTGCCGGCGAGCACGGCGCCGACGGCCATCACGAGGAACGACGTGTCGCGATAGACGGGCCAGAAGGCCGCGGCACCGACGGCCGTCATGATCCACAGCAGCACGACGTCGAGGATCGTGCCGGGCACGGTGCGCGGCGGCCTCACGCGACCGCCGCCGTCCGGGCGAGCGCGACGCGCAGGTCCTCGAGGTAGCCGATCGTGAGCACGCTGAGACCCGCGACCCGGCGGAACCCGGGCACGGCGTCGGGGTCGCAGACGATCGCGACGACGGCGACGTCGACGGGGAAGGAGTTCGAGGCGGCGCGCAGCTCGGACGGGGTCGCGAGCGACCCGCAGACGAGGAAGGCGACCGAGATGCCCACGTTGTCCTCGGCGGCGATGCGACCGACGTCGCGGATGCCGAGCGCGGCGCCCGCGACCTCGACGACGGCGAG
This sequence comes from Actinomycetes bacterium, assembly GCA_023457615.1. Taxonomy (GTDB): domain Bacteria; phylum Actinomycetota; class Actinomycetes; order Actinomycetales; family Microbacteriaceae; genus Pseudolysinimonas_A. Next base: position 4,088 of record JAEWKY010000135.1, read on the forward strand.
GTCGTCGAGCAGCCGGGCCGGCACGTGGGTCGCGAGCGGTCGCACGGCATAGGTCTTGCGCTTCGCGAACTCGGGCGTGATCGTGCTGACGACGACCGAGACGGTGCGTCCGTCGCGGATCGCGCGCACGCCGAGCGATCCGGCGACGCTCACGGCGAGCTCGAACTCCTCCTCGCTCGCGTAGTCCGACGTGGCGAGCGAGAGGGCGACGACGAGGTGGCTGCGCCGGGTCTGCTCGAACTGCCGCACCATGTAGGTGCCGGTCTTCGCGGTCGACTTCCAGTGGATGTAGCGGCGCTCGTCGCCCGCCTGGTACTCGCGCAGCGCGTGGAACGCGACGTCGCTCGAGGTGAGGTCGCGGGTCGGCGAGCCCTCGAGGTCGCGGATGAGCCCGGTCGAGGTCGACGGGATGCCGACGGTGCGCGGGTGCACCACGAGGTCCTCGGTGTCGGTCCAGACCAGCTCGCGGCGCACGAGCCCGATGGGGTCGGCGCGCACCGTGCGCACGGGTCCGACCGGGATGACGCCGCGGCGCAGCGTCGGGATGGCGAACTCGTTCGTGAACGACGCGCCGGCCCGGAGGCTCGGCATCGCGAGCTCGGCGAGGCCGATGCCGACGGGGATCTCGACCTTGACGCCGAGCACGCGGCGGCCGGTGGGGTTGTGCAGGGTGACGGCGCCGCGCGCGGGGTCGCCGACGACGACCCGGCGGTGCGGCAGGTCGAGGCTCACGCGGAACGGCGAGCGCCCGATGAGGTATAGCGCCGCGATGGCCGCGAGCACGACGCCCGCCCAGCCGACGACGACGAGCTCGAGCCAGCCGAACGTGTAGCCCGCGGCGAAGGCCGCCGGCACGACCGCGAGCATGACCCAGCCGAGCGGCGTCACGACCGCGGCGATGCGGCTCCCCACCCGGCCGGTCGCCGCTCCCGCGACCGCGAGGAAGCGCACGACCGCGACCACGGCGTCGGCG
>JAEWKY010000136.1 GCA_023457615.1 Actinomycetes bacterium
GCCTCCGCCGACGCCTCGAACGCCGCGCGCGCCCCGGCGGCGTCCCCGGCCTCGAGCCGAGCCCGGCCCAGGTTGCCGTGCAGCGCCACGAGCCAGCGCAGCGTGCGGGCATCCCGCACCCCGTCGAGCACCTCGACGGCGCGTGCCGTCCACTCCTCCGCCCGCGGCGGCTCGGCGATCGCGAGCATGTGCAGCGCGTCGACGTGCAGGAAGACGAGGGCGGCGTCGCCGGCCGAGCGCTCCGCCGCCCGGGCGAAGTGCCGAGCCGCCTCCCCGGCAGCCCCCGCGGACTCGTGCAGCCGACCGCGCTCGAGGGCGACCCGCACCATCACCCGCGGATCGTCGGGGTCGAGCGCGTCGAGGATCGCGTGCCCCTCGGAGAAGCGTCCCTGCAGCCCGAAGGCGCGGGCGAGCTGCGTGCGCAGCTCGCGGCGGCAGATCGGGCTCGGCTCGTCGACGATCGCCTGACGGATCCGCGTCTCGCTGGCGACGGGGTCCTCGAAGTCCCACAGCGCGTCGAGTGTCGACTGCTCCACGGTCATCCGCAGCTCTCCGTCCTGCCGCACTGTCCCGGCCCGCACGCTGTCGCGAGGATCCCGGCACGATCAGGGTCGCACGGCCGGGCGCGGGCTGCACGGACCGGGCGCCCACGACGCGTTCGTGAGGGCCCGGAACGCGGGCCGACCGCGGTCGGCACGACCCGCCGGAGTCGGCGGTCGTCCGTAGGCTGGGGCCATGCCCCGGGGTGCTCAGTCCGATCCGATCGACCAGGTCCCCGAGACCACGAGCGCCGACCTCGCGGCCGCGAAGCGCGAGGCCGACGCGCTGACGACGCGCATCCTCGAGCTGCGCGAGGCGTACTACGAGCAGGACACCGTGCTCGTCGACGACGCCGAGTACGACGCGATGATCCGGCGTCTCGAGGAGCTCGAGCGGCGGCATCCCGAGCTCCAGAGCCAGGACAGCCCCACGCAGAGCGTCGGCGGCGGGGTCTCGACGCTGTTCGCACCGTTGCGGCACGCCGAGCGGATGCTGTCGCTCGACAACGTGTTCAGCCGCGACGAGTTCCTGGCCTGGGCCGCGAAGGTCGAGCGCGACGCGGGCCGCCGCGTCGACTACCTGTGCGAGCTCAAGATCGACGGGCTCGCGCTCAACCTGCGCTACGAGCACGGCGTGCTCGTCTCGGCCGCGACCCGTGGCGACGGCATCACGGGCGAGGACGTCACCGAGAACGTGCGGCTCATCACGTCCATCCCGCGGCAGCTCGCGGGCTCCGGGCACCCGCCGCTCGTCGAGGTGCGCGGCGAGGTCTTCTTCATGACCGCGGCCTTCGAGACGCTCAACGCCGCGCAGGTCGAGGCGGGCGACCGGGTCTTCGCCAACCCGCGCAACGCGGCATCCGGGTCGCTGCGGCAGAAGGAGGAGGGCAAGTCGGGCGACGCGCTCGCCCGCATGCGCGCCCGCATCGGGCATCTCTCGATGCTCGTGCACGGCATCGGGGCGTGGCGGAACCCGCCCGTGTCGTCGCAGTCGCAGGTCTACGAGCTGCTGGCGTCGTGGGGGCTGCCGACGTCGCCGCGGTTCGAGGTCGCGACGGATGCCGAGGCGGCCGCCGCGTTCATCGAGCGCTACGGCGAGAACCGGCACTCGGTCGAGCACGAGATCGACGGCGTCGTCGTCAAGGTCGACGAGCTCGCGCTGCACGACGAGCTGGGGGCGACGAGCCGCGCGCCGCGCTGGGCGATCGCCTACAAGTACCCGCCCGAGCAGGTGAACACCGAGCTGCTCGACATCGTCGTCTCGATCGGGCGCACCGGGCGGGCGACGCCGTTCGCGGTGATGGAGCCCGTGCGCGTCTCCGGATCGACCGTGCGCCAGGCGACGCTGCACAACCAGGACGTCGTGAAGCTCAAGGGCGTGCTCATAGGCGACACCGTCGTGCTGCGCAAGGCCGGTGACGTCATCCCGGAGGTGCTCGGCCCGGTCGTCGAGCTGCGCGACGGCACCGAGCGCGAGTTCGTCATGCCCGCCGACTGCCCGGTGTGCGGCACACCGCTCAAGCCCGCGAAGGAGGGCGACGTCGACCTGCGCTGCCCCAACGCGCGCTCCTGCCCCGCGCAGGTGCGCGGTCGCGTCGAGCACATCGGCTCGCGCGGCGCCCTCGACATCGAGGGACTCGGCGAGATCGGCGCCGTCGCCCTCACGCAGCCCGACATCCCGTCGCCCCCGCCGCTCGTCACCGAGGCCGGACTGTTCGCGCTCACGATGGACGACCTCCTGCCGATCGAGGTGCGCGTGCGCGACGCCGAGACCGGGCTGGTGCGCGTGGATGCCGACGGGCGCCCCGACCTGCGCTCCCCGTTCCGGCGCATCGTCGCGCAGGCCCGCAAGGACCAGCCCGCCGTGACCGGTCCGTCGGCCGTCGCGGAGAAGCTCCTCTCCGAGCTCGAGCTCGCGAAGACGAAGGAGCTGTGGCGCTTCCTGGTCGCGCTCTCCATCCGGCACGTCGGCCCCGTCGCCGCGCGTGCTCTCGCGGGCTACTTCGGGTCGCTCGACGCGATCCGCGCGGCCACCCGCGAGGAGCTCGCCGCCGTCGAGGGGGTGGGCGGCATCATCGCCGACGCCGTGCTCGAGTGGTTCGAGGTCGACTGGCACGTCGAGATCGTCGAGTCCTGGGCCGCCGCGGGCGTGCCGTGGGCGGTGCCGGGGCATCCGGGCCCCGGGCAGGCCGGGGGAGCGGACGGGCCGCTCGCCGGGCTCACGGTCGTCGCGACCGGGTCGCTCGAGGGCTACTCGCGCGAGGAGGCGCAGGAGGCGATCCTGCGCGCGGGGGGCAAGGCGGCGTCGAGCGTCTCGAAGAAGACCGACTTCGTCGCGGCCGGTCCGGGGGCCGGATCCAAGCTCGCGAAGGCCGAGGAGCTCGGGGTGCGCATCATCGACGCGGCGCAGTTCAGGCTGCTCGTCGAGCAGGGCCCCGGGGCGCTGCCGCCGGTCGAGTAGTCCCTCGAACGACGGACCCGCCGCCGCACGACGGAGTCCGTCGTGCGCGCGACGCGGCACGATCGCACACTCCCTCCGGGGGGAGGGAGCGCCGGGGTACGCGACCGCGGAAAAAAAATTCCGGGTTCCGCGTCATAGCCGTCCGGTCCCGCCGTCTCTTGGGGTGAGACACCCGAGCGGATGCGGGTCCGCCCGGCGTCGACTGGCGGCGCGTCGAGGAGTGGTTCCTGATCCTCCACCCTCGATGCGCCGCCACCTCCACCAGGTGAAAGAGGCACCGTACGGGGGACAGTCGGAGCCGGCGAACCCGGTCCGAGCGGGGTGCGGAATCCGTCGTCGCGGTCGTGCGGCGGCGGACACGGACGGGTCGTCCTGCCCCTCGAACGGGGTACGAAAGGGAGGAAACGTCCCCGAAACGGGGGACAAGAGGGTGAATTCTGGGCGTTTTCCGAGCGCGAGCCGGAAACGCCCCCCTTTCGGGTGCCACCGTGACCCTAGAATGCGGGGTAGTACGGTGACGGTCGTCTCGGGATGGCGGACGCGCCGCACGCTGGGCGATGGGACAACCCGACGTGCTGTTCACAGCATTCCTCTCGACCCCGGCGATCGCCGCAGGGCTCGCCGGGGCTCTCGTCGTGTCCCCCTCCCTCCCGTCGGTCTCGATCGCGACGATCACGGAGGCCCTGTCCCGGCCCGCCGTCGTCGCAGGCGTGCCCGCACCCGGCGTCGACACGGGCATCCCGCAGCCCTTCATCGGTCCCGATCCCGTGGGCGGCGGCTCGTCGCTCGACACGATCGCGCGCCTCGACGGCGTCGCCCTCCTCGACCAGCTCGTGCGGCTCAGCTCGCACGAGCGCGACGAGTTCCTGCAGCAGCATCCCGAGGCCATCGTCGGCCTGACCGAGGCGCCGCCCGCGGCGGCGGCGGTCGCGGGATGGTGGACGCGCACGTCGGGCACCGCCCGCGCCGGGCTCACCGCCGACCTGCCCGGCGTCGTCGGCAACCTCGAGGGTCTGCCGTACACGGTGCGCGACGTCGCGAACCGCGCCTTCCTCGCCGCGACCGTGTTCGCCATCCGCGCGCAGCTCGACGGGGGCGTCGGCCGGGCGATGGAGGACGAGCTGCGCGCCCGCCTGCGCATGCTGAGCTCCGTCGAGGAGGCGCTGCGCACGGGTGCGTCGGGGGCGGGGCGCACGCTCGTGTCGCTCGACGTCACCGGCCAGGGTCGCGCCGTCGTCGCGGTCGGCGATCTCGCCGTCGCCGACTACGTGACGTTCTTCGTGCCGGGCATGTACGTCGGGGTGAGCGAGCAGCTCGTCGACTGGACGGGCAACGCCGAGACCTCGCTGCTCGAGCAGCAGAAGTGGCTCGACCGGCTCGGGCTCGGCGGCGAGGCCGCGACCGTCGCCTGGATCGGCTACCACACCCCGACGATCGTCAACATCTCGTCGTTCGACCTCGCCTACCAGGGTCGGGATGCCCTCACCTGGTCGCTCGAGGGTCTCGACGCGGTGCGCGGCGGCGGCCTCCCGGCGCCGACCGTGAGCGTTGCGGACGGCTCGACGAGCGCGAAGCCCGCGGCGGACGCGGGTGCCGACGACGCCGGCGACGTCGCGGGGCCCGGGCCGGGTCGCCCGTTCGTCTCGATCGTCGCGCACTCCTACGGCTCCACGGCCGCGATGCTCGCGCTGCAGGAGAACGACGTCACCGTCGACGCCCTCGTGCTCGTCGGCTCGCCGGGCAGCCCCGCGACGAGCGTCGACGACCTCAAGGTCACCGGCGGCAACGTGTGGGTCGCGGCGGCCGACAGCGACCCCATCCCGCGCAGCGGCGTGTTCGGCAGCCAGCCGCTCGACGCCGACTTCGGCGCCCACCGTTTCTCGGTGAAGGGCATGAGCGACCCGATCACGGGCGAGCCGCTCGCGGAGATCAGCGGCCATGTCTACTACTTCTGGCCGGGGACGACCTCCGTGCGCAACACGGCGCTCATCGCGATCGGCCAGGGCGCGCTCGTGGCGACCGACGCGGGCCTCGCGAAGAGCGTCTCGCGCTGAGTCGGCGGTCGCCGCCCTCCCGGTCGGCCCCGCTCCCGGTCGGCCCCACCCGGTCGGCCCGACCCCATCGGCCCCTAGCCCATCGGCCCCCACCCGGTCGGGCCCGCTCCCGGCAACTCGTAGACTTCGGGGGTGCCGGAAATCACCCCCGACGTCGTCTCCCACCTCGCGCAGCTCGCGCGCATCGCGCTGACCGAGGAGGAGGTCGCCCGCCTGACCGGCGAGCTCGAGCAGATCGTCGAGTCGGTCGCGAAGGTCACCGCCGTGGCCACGCCCGACGTGCCCGCGACGAGTCACCCGATCCCGCTCGGCACGGTCACGCGGCAGGATGTCGTCGGCGCGACGCTCACGAACGCCGAGGCGCTCGCGGGGGCGCCGGCGAGCGAGGCCGGGCAGTTCAAGGTCGCGAGCATCCTGGGGGAGGAGCAGTGAGCGACCTCACGCGCGCGACCGCCGCGGAGCTCTCGGGGCTGCTCGCCGCGGGCGACGCGTCGAGCGTCGAGATCACGAAGGCCCACCTGGACCGCATCGCGGCCGTCGACGGCGACGTGCACGCGTTCCTCCACGTGAGCGAGACGGCGCTCGAGTCGGCACGCGCGGTGGATGCCGCCCGCGCCGCGGGGGAGCCGCTCGGCGAACTCGCCGGGGTCCCCGTCGCGATCAAGGACGTGCTCTGCACCGTCGACATGCCCTCGACCGCCGGGTCGCGCATCCTCGAGGGCTGGGTTCCGCCGTACGACGCGACGGTCGTGGCGCGGCTGCGGTCCGCGGGGCTCGTGCCGCTCGGCAAGACCAACATGGACGAGTTCGCGATGGGCAGCTCGACCGAGCACTCCGCCTACGGCACGACGCACAACCCGTGGGACCTCACGCGCATCCCCGGGGGTTCCGGCGGCGGCTCGGCGGCGGCGGTCGCGGCGTTCGAGGCTCCGCTCGCTCTCGGCTCCGACACGGGCGGCTCGATCCGTCAGCCCGCGGCCGTGACCGGCTCGGTCGGCATGAAGCCCACCTACGGCGGTGTCTCGCGCTACGGCGCCATCGCGCTCGCGTCGTCGCTCGACCAGGTCGGTCCGGTCACCCGCACGGTGCTCGATGCGGGGCTGCTGCACGACGTCATCGGCGGCCACGACCCGCGCGACTCGACCTCCATCCCGGACGCCTGGCCGTCGTTCGCCGACGCCGCGCGGGCCGGCCTCCGCGGCGAGGGGCTGCGCGGGCTCCGCGTCGGCGTCGTCGCCGAGATGTCGCGCGAGGACCAGGGCTTCCAGCCCGGCGTGCTGCAGCGCTTCCGGGAGTCGCTCGCGCTGCTCGAGGCCCAGGGCGCGGAGATCGTCGAGGTGAGCGCCCCGTCGTTCGAGTTCGCGATCTCGGCGTACTACCTGATCCTCCCCGCCGAGGCGTCGAGCAACCTCGCGAAGTTCGACTCGGTGCGCTTCGGGCTGCGGGTCGACGTGCCCGGCGGAACCGTCGAGGACGTCATGGCCGCGACGCGCGAGCAGGGCTTCGGCCCCGAGGTGAAGCGCCGCATCATCCTCGGCACCTACGCGTTGTCGGCGGGCTACTACGACGCGTACTACGGCTCGGCGCAGAAGGTGCGCACGCTCATCCAGCGCGACTTCGACGCCGCGTTCTCGACCGTCGACGTGCTCGCGACCCCGTCGGCCCCGACGACGGCGTTCCCGATCGGCTCGAAGGTCGACGACCCGCTCGCGATGTATCTCAACGACCTGACGACGATCCCGGCGAACCTCGCGGGCGTTCCCGGCATCTCGATCCCCGCGGGCCTCGCCCCCGAGGACGGTCTGCCGGTCGGCATCCAGTTCATGGCCCCGGTGCGTCAGGATGCCCGCCTCTACACCGTCGCGGCCGCTCTCGAGTCGCTGCTCGAGGCGGAGTGGGGCGGCTCGCTGCTGTCGAAGGCCCCCGCGCTCTAGCCCCCCGCGTTCTCGCCCCCGGCGCTCTAGCCCGCGCGCTCTCGCCCTCCACGCACTAGCCCCGCGGCGTTCTCGCCCCCGCGCTACTCGACGCTGACGACCGTGCCGCCCGTGATACGCACGAGCTCCGCGTACGTGAGCGGGAACACGGCGTGAGAGTGGCCCGCCGCCGCCCAGATCTCCGGGAACTGCGCGAGCGCCTCGTCGACGTAGGTGCGCAAGGGCGCCGGATGCCCGACCGGGGCGACCCCGCCGATCGTCTGCCCCGTCGCGCTCTTCACGACCTCGGGGGCGGCCCGGCCGATCTCGCCGACCCCGATCCGCGCGGCGAGGGCGGCCGTGTCGACGCGGTGGCCGCCGGAGGTCATGACGAGGATCGGCTCCCCGTCGGCGACGAAGACGAGCGAGTTCGCGATCGCACCCACGTCGACGCCCACCGCGGCGGCCGCTTCGGCGGCGGTGCGGGCGCCGTCGGGGATGTGCCGCACCTCGCCCGTGACGCCGAGAGCGTCGAGCGCTGCCCGGACGTTCTGGATGCTGCGGTGCCCGGTGTTCCCGGCTGTGTCGTCGGCTGCGCTCATGTGTCGACGCTAGCGCCGGTGGCACGCACCCCGGTGTCTCCGCTCGGCGGATGGAGTCGTTCGGCGACGCGGGATCGCGTCGGCATGGGGATCGGTCGCTGTCGTGGATCGCGACTGCGGGGCGGGATCGCGACGAAGCGGTGAACCGGATCCCGCTCGATGCGCCACCCGTTGTCGTGGACCAGCATGTGGTGGTGCCGGCAGAGGAGGACTCCGGACTCGACGTCCGTCGGGCCCCCTCGCGACCACTCGACGATGTGGTGAGCCTCGCACCAGGAGACGGGCCGGTCGCAGCCCGGGAATCGGCATCCGCCATCCCGGGCCGCGAGCGCCTCGCGCTGGCGTGCCGTGAAGAGTCGCTGCGCGCGGCCGACCCGGAGGGGGTCGACGCCGTGCTCGTCGAACAGGATCGGCTGAAGGCCCGCGTCGCAGATGTGTCGCTCCGCCGTCTCGAGCGGAACGCCATCGGCATGATCGCGGTAGAACGCGGCCCCTGTGCGCTCGCGCAGGTCGCGCTCGGTGACGAGCACCTGGACGGCGTGCCGACGGGAGCCCATCACCCTCGACGGCGATACCTCCGCGCCCAGGCGCAGCAGGTCGACGAAGGTGTCGAGGGTGAGCTGCCCGATCGTACGGGAGTCGCGCGTGAGCTCGTCGGCTTCGGCGACGGCCTCGGGGTCGACGAATCGCGGACCGCCGCGTCGGGGCGACGTCGCCTGGTCGTAGATGGCGCGCACGATCGCCGACGTGTCGGGATCCATGAGCCCGTCGACTCGATCCATGCCGTCGGGGCGCCGCGTGAAGTGGAGGTAGCGTCTCTGCCGCAGCTCCGCGGCGCGATCGTGCACCGACGCCGCGTGGAGATCGTCGCGGATCGCACGCGCCCGTGCCGCGACCTGCTCGACCGTCAGCTCCGGTGCCGCGGTCGCCAGCTCGGCGGCGGCATCCAGCAGGTCGTCCGCGGCGACCTCGGCCGTCGGCGCACCCAGCCCCGCCCGGATCGCATCGGCCTTCTCGACCGACACCCGTCCCGACGACACCGCCGAGCCCACGGGCGCGAGCCAGGGGTCGGCATCCACGGTCAGCAGCTCGCCCACGCGCACGAGCGTCGTCGCCTCGCGCTTCGAGGTGCCCGCGACGACCTGCACGAGGTTCTCGGTGGTGCGGACGCCTCGGCTCTGCGCCAGCCCGGCGAACCCCGCTTCCGGGCGCGAGCGGTGCTTCATCTCCGCCGCGAACCCGGCCAGGGCCGCCTCGACGTGCCTCTTCAGCTCGCCGAGCTCGGCGGCTCCCGCGAGCAGCGCGTCATCCGAGAGCGCACTCGGATCCGCACCCAGCAGGGTGCTGACGGGAGCGAGGGGAGCCATGCCTCCATTGAACCCAGGTTCGAACGTATGTACTAGGTAGACGATCCATTCTCGGCAGAAGTCATCCATTCGCGCCCTGTGGAGGAGTGGACTCAGGCCGCGACGACCCCGATCCACAGACCGTCGCGCGCTCGCGTCATCGCCACGTACAGCTCGCGTCGCTCGAGCTCGGTGCGCTCGTCATCGGCACCGACGCGCCCCCGCTCCACGAGCCGGGCCGGAGCATGCGGCACGAGGACGTGCTTGAACTCCAGGCCCTTCGCGCGCTTCACGGTGCCGACCTTGACGGCGTCGACGATGCGTCCGTCGTACTCGGCGAGGTCGACGGCCGGGATGCCCGCGGAGGCCAGGAGCGCGAGCATCTCCCGGGTCTGCCGGAGGTAGGCGCCGAGCACGGCGATGTCGCCCAGTCCCGTGCCGGGACCGACGAGTCCCCGGATCCGGGCGACGAGCGCAGCATCCCTCTCCCGCGGCGACCGGAACCGGGCCACGACGGGCGGCGGGCCATCCCGCACGATCTCGGCCGCATCCCCCGACGACCGCGTGCCGCTCTCGATGTCGACGTACCCGGCGTCGCCGACGAGCGCCGACGCGAACTCGGCGATCTGCCGGGTGTTGCGGTAGTTGCGGTTGAGCACGACCCCGCGCCCGGCGATCGAGATGCCGAGCTCGGCGAGCGTGTAGCCGCCCGGGTAGATCGACTGCTGGCCGTCGCCGATCAGGTTGAACGCGTCGGGCGAGTCGCCGACGAGGTGGTGCAGGAACCGCACCATCGCGGCGCTCAGGTCTTGGGCCTCGTCGATCACGACGGCGCGATAGCGGGGTGCGTCGCGCCGCACGGCGGCCTCGGCGTGCAGGATGACGTCGGCGTGGTCCCAGAGGCCGGCGGCGTCGAGAGCGCCCTGATAGGCGAGGTAGAGCCGCCACACCGACCCGCGTTGGGCGTGCCCGAGCCGGCGCTCGCGCCCGACGCGTCCGCACTCCTCGTAGTCGGCAAGGGTCTCGAGCCCGCGACCCTTGATGACGCGGTCGATCTCCTCTTTCCAGTAGCGATCGTCGGCGTCGATCCCGCCGACCTCGCCGCGCAGCCCGTGGGTGCGCCAGACCTGCTTCCAGACCGCGTCGGCGCGCCCGGCATCCAGTCGCGAGGGGATGCCGTGGGCACGCAGCGCCTTGTGGGCGAGCGCATGGATGCCGCAGAAGTCGACCCGGTCGGCGACGTCGGGTGCGAGCCGCCCGAAGAGCGAGGAGAGCACGTGGGGGAGCGTCTTGACGTACGTCGTCACGAGCACCCGTCCGGCGCCGGTGCGCGCGAGGTGCGCGGCGCGGTGGAGGCCGACGACGGTCTTGCCCGTGCCCGCCGCACCGCGGATGCGGCTGGGGCCGTTGAAGGACCGGCGCACGACGCGCAGCTGATCGGGATGGAGGAACGCCATCCACGTCTCGATCGGGTCGGCGAGCCGACCCTCGATCTCGGCGTCCCACAGCTCCTCGACCGTGAGCAGGGCGGGCTCCTCGATCCGGGGCGGTGCCGCCGGATCGTCGACGGTCGTCGGCACGTGAGGACGCAGATAGGGAGGACATGCCGCCTCGAGCGCTTCGGCCACGCGCGCGACCTCGTCGGGAGCCAGCCGGTCACCGCGCTGGAGGATCCGACGCACCACGACGCGCTCCGACATGAGCACGACGCCGTCGACCGTCGCCCACAGGTCGCCACCGGTGGTGAACGCCGCATAGGCGTGCAGCTCGCCCGGTGCGAGCCCCACCTCCGTCAGGATGTCGCCGATCGTCTCGCGCAGCGACGCGAGGGTCGAGAACCGCTCGGTCACGTCGTCGTCGCCCTGGAAGACCCGGGTGCCGCGATTGTCCCGCTCCACCCGGACATCCGCCCAGGACTTCGCGTCGACGATGAACACTCCCGCCGGCCCGACGACGAGGAAGTCGACCTGTGCTCGCGCCGAGCCCGGCCAGCGCCGGTCGGCGAGGATGCGGTGGCCGCGATCCGCGAGCACGCTCAGGGTGCGCTCGAGTCGACGCTCGCTCGCGTGCGCCGCGTTGAAGTTCTCGACCATCCGCCGATGGTCGGCCGCGTACTGCTCGTGCAGGCGCGCGAGCTTCTCGCTCTGCGCCGCCTGGAGCGCGGCCGAGGCGCCTGCGGTCATGGGTCCCCCGATCCTGACGCCTCCCATGCTGGCGAGGCACTCGGGGTCGGTGCCAGCGCCCGTTCAGGGGTCAGGTGCGGCCGACGTGCAGGGAGCGGGCCCATACGATGGAGGGCATGGCGAAGGCTGAGCTGATGGACTACGACAAGGCGCTCGAGCTCTTCGAGCCCGTGATCGGCCTGGAGATCCACGTCGAGCTGTCGACGAAGACGAAGATGTTCTCCGACGCCCCGAACCCGGCGAACTCCGAGAACCACGACTCCGACCCGAACACGCTCATCACGCCCGTCGACCTGGGCCTGCCGGGCTCGCTCCCCGTGGTCAACGAGAAGGCCATCGAGTACGCCATCTCGCTGGGACTCGCGCTCGGCTGCGAGATCGCCACGTCATCCCGGTTCGCGCGCAAGAACTACTTCTACCCCGACCTCACGAAGAACTACCAGATCAGCCAGTACGACGAGCCGATCGCGTTCGAGGGCTCGGTGTCCGTGGAGCTCGAGGACGGAACGCTCGTCGACATCCCGATCGAGCGGGCGCACATGGAGGAGGATGCCGGCAAGCTCACCCACCTCGGGGGCGCGACCGGGCGCATCCACGGTGCGGAGGCATCCCTCGTCGACTACAACCGTGCGGGTGTTCCACTCGTCGAGATCGTGACGAAGCCGATCTTCATGCCGGAGGGTGCTCACGCGGGCGAGGTCGCGAAGGCGTACGTCGGCACGGTGCGAGACATCGTGCGCGCGCTCGGCATCTCGGAGGCGCGCATGGAGCGCGGCAACCTGCGCTGCGACGCGAACGTGTCGCTGCGCCCGCGGGGGACCACGAAGCTGGGGACCCGCACGGAGACGAAGAACGTCAACTCGCTGCGCACGGTGGATCGCGCGGTGCGGTACGAGATCCAGCGGCAGGCCGCCATCCTCGCCGCCGGGGGCACGATCACGCAGGAGACCCGTCACTGGCACGAAGACCGCGGCGTCACCTCGGCGGGGCGCCCGAAGTCGGATGCCGACGACTACCGCTACTTCCCGGAGCCCGACCTGCTGCCCGTCGAGCCCGATCCTGCGCTCGTCGCTTCGTTGCGTGCCGCTCTGCCCGAGGCGCCGGCCGTGCGTCGGCGGCGGCTGCGCGAGACGTGGGGGTTCACGGAGCTCGAGTTCCGCGATGTCGCCAACGCCGGCCTGCTCGTCGAGATCGAGGAGACCGTCGCCGCGGGCGCGGCCCCCGCGCAGGCGCGCAAGTGGTGGACCGGTGAGATCGCGCGCCTCGCGAACGCGTCGGGCGTGGAGCCCGCATCCCTCGTGTCGCCGCTGCATGTGTCGGAACTTATCGCCCTCGTCGAGTCGGGCGAGTTGACCGACCGCCTGGCTCGGGAGGCGCTCGCCGGAGTCGTGGCTGGGGAGGGGCGTCCGTCGGAGGTCGTCGCCGCCCGCGGTCTCGCGGTGGTGTCGGATGACGGGGCTCTCCTGGCCGCGATCGACGAGGCTCTGGCGGCGCAGCCGGATGTGCTCGAGAAGCTGCGGGACGGCAAGGTGCAGGCGGCCGGTGCGATCATCGGCGCCGTCATGAAGGCGATGGGCGGGTCGGCGGATGCTGCCCGCGTGCGGGAGCTCGTGCTGGAGCGCGCGCAGGGCTGAGCGAATGCATGGCTCGCGCGGAGCTGGCCGAGGACTTTCACGCCCGCAGGTAACCCCATGAGTGGTGCCGTTCGCTATGTTCGTCCTAACGGACGAAGGGGCTCGCTAGACAATGGCATCAATTCGTTCGCGCCTCGAGAATTTTGGCGTTGCCGACCGTGCCGCGGGAGTGCGGGACCGGCTTTACGTCGCTCTACCGGCCATGATCGTCTTCACCGTCCTTGGCGCGTTCGCCAGCAGCGAGGCCTTCTGGGTTCAGTGGTGGTTCTACGTCGGTCTCGGCGTCTTCTTCTCCGGAGTGTTCCTAGAGCCCTTCTTCGGGACGGCGCGAGCGTGTCTCGCCAATTCCCTGGCGGCGATTGGTGCGTTCTTCTCTGCCGATAGGTCGCGACTAGAACCCCTTTGGACCATCTTCCTCTTGCTGGCGCTCGTTCTCCTTGTCGCGGCAATTCTTGCCGCCGTGCTTCCGGGTTCCGGGCGAGCGAAGAGCATGCTCAATCGAGTCTCCACGTGGGGCACGTCCTCTCTCTTTGGCGCTGTTGCGCTGCTCCTCGAGTCGACGTCCGCGGTGGCCACCGGTGACCCGAACCCTGTGCTCCTTGCGGTAGGCACGGTGTCACTGGTGGTCGGTGTGCGTTTGCGACTTAGCTATTTTCGAAGCCGCGACGTCTTATTCCTCTCACCGGTCGTTGTCGACTCGATTGGCCCGAACATGTTGCTCTTAGAGGGTGTAGCGGCCTCCCTCGACCCAGGTACGGAGGTTGTCGTCCAGCCAAGTGGGATCGTCGGGACTTTCCTCGGTCGCCTTCCGGGACCATTCGGTCCGAGAGCGCTGGTTGCAGTAGGCGCAGAGTGGCACAGCGTCGCGCCCAGGTTGCCGTCGCACGTCAGCCTTGAGAAGACATCGGAGACCGAGCGTGTGCTGGGGCTCGTAGGTGCGGGGTCGGACACTTCTCAGGTCCGATTTGCGATGGCCGCTGGGAGCAGGATCGGTGATCCCGCGACGGTTCGGGTCGGCGACGACGACGTGCTCTACCAAGTCGCATCTCAAGGGTTGGTCGACTATCGGTGGGATGATTCTCGCGCGGTAATCGCAGAGGCCACTGCGTTACAAGTAGGTCAAGTGGACGGCGGACGACTCCGTCTCGTTCAGCGAGTACCTGACCCGTTTGTCGAGCTACGGTCTGCAGGGCACGTCGTGGGGGCGGGCCTCCCTGCAGGGCATGTGCGTCTAGGCCTGCTAAAGGGGACGGACTTTCCTATTGGCCTCGCGCTTGACGCCTCCGTGCGAGGTCACACCGCGGTGCTCGGGATGTCGGGCATGGGCAAGACGGTCGTGGCCCAACGGGTATGTCACGCAGTTGCGACCGCGAATCAGGTTGTAGCGCTCGACGTTACCGGTGAGTACCGCAAGAACCTGGGGTTCTCTACTTGGGTGAAGGACGACTTCTTGACGGTCGGCGCGCAGGTATACGAGCCGGTTGGTCCAAACTCGACGCCCGCGATACGAGCGAGAGATTTCGTCCTCAAGGCCCTCGAGACAGGCAACGCCGAGTACGTTGCGGGCACCCCTCGAAGCCGTATGGTCTGCTTCGAAGAGGCTCATGGGTTTGTTCCTGAGTGGAACTTCGCGTCTCGAGGCGATGCCGACGCTTCCGCGACGACCGCGAGCTATGTGATGCAAGCGAGGAAGTATGCTTTGTCGTTTCTCGTGGTCTCGCAACGGACGGCCGTCGTGTCCAAGTCGGTCCTCAGTCAATGCGAGACCTACATCGTCCTAAGGACAATCGACGACACATCGCTTTCGTACTTCGAGACAATTATGGGTCCAGCGGCTAGACAACTCTTACCCGGGCTAGCCAGACACGAGGCGCTGTGTTTCGGCCCAGGCCTCAACACGGATGGACCGGTTGTCGTGTCTTTGGAACCGCCGGCTTCGAGTTCAGTCGCCGCATCGATGCCCCTGTCGACAAGTGCTTCGTCGAGTCCGGCGCTCGGCGCCACATCACCGGCCCAGCCGTCGACGCCCTCGATCGTCGATCTTGACACCCCGTTCTAGATCTGGTCAGCTCCATAGCCAGCCGCCCTTAGTGCCCACATAACAACACCCCGCAACGTAGGCACGTACCTCGGATCCACGGGGCACACGTACCTACGGGGCACCACGTGAACCAGTTCCTACTCATCGCGGCAGACCTCGTCGCGATCATCACCCTCACCGCGATCTACTTCGCAAGGCACCGCCGCCGCGACCTCGTCGTCGCGTTTCCTCACGGTGAATGTGGGCGTGCTCGCCGTAGCCACCATCCTTGGCACGACCGACGTCGCCCTCGGCGTCGGACTCGGACTCTCGGAGTGCTGAGCATCGTCCGCCTCCGCTCGAGCGAGCTCGCGCAGCATGAGGTCGCTTACTGCTTCGCCGCTCTCGCGATGGGGCTCGTCGCCGGGCTCGGCAGCGCTGACCTCGCCGTCAGCGGCGGGCTCATGGCGCTCGTGCCCGCCATGATGGTGGTCGGCGACTTCCTCGGACTGCTCAAGCGGTACCGGGAGCAGGTGGTGAACCTCGACCAGGCGTACCCGGACGAGACGGCGCTCGAGGCGGCGCTCGAAGGATGCTGGGTGGCCGCGTGCATCGCGTCACGGTGATCGAGCTCGACCTCGTGAATGACACCGCGAGAGTCGACATGAAGAGCGATCGATATTGTCCGCGCCGACCGTTGCCTGTTCCGCTAGGCTCCCTCCAACTGTCGATTGGGCGAGGAAACGTGACGACAACGATAACCTTGAGGATTGTTTCGCTCGGACCCACGTTGAGCCACCGTCTGAACTCAACTTATGGCCGCGCTCGAGCCGCACTCGTTTACGGTTTGACGGTCGGGCGCTTTCCGCTCGCGGTCCTGACCGTTGTCGCCTTCCAGCGCGAGTGGGGGATTTTGGCCGTCGCGGTGCTGGGGGCGTTCGTGATCCTCGACATTTTCGACGGGGTTATCGCGCGCTCCTTCGGTATGGAAACGGCACTCCGGCGGGGCCTGGATGGCGTGATCGACAAGGCATCGGTTCATCTGGTCGCAGCCTTTGTCTGCATGTGGCTCGACGGTGGCCTGGTCGTGTGGCTGATCCTCATTGGTCGAGACCTGGTGCAGGCGCTGCTCGGCGGCTGGTTGCTAGTGAAGTTGCGCGTCGTCGCTGCTGGCGCCAAATGGCATCGGTGGTATACCTCGGCCATCGCGGTTTGGGGGGGTGCCGCTCTACTTTTCGGTCAATCCATCGTCCCGCTTGCAATTGTCATGATCGTCTTGGCGACTTGGACACTCGGCGACTACATTCGTCAATGTCGCGCATATATGGCAACCCGCGAGCTGCCTTCCAGGCGACCGCTTGAACTCGAATCCTTGCACAGGGGCAACGGTGACAGATGAGCAGTGCCGCACAGGTCGTCGGCGCTAGTCCGACTCCCGAGTATCTCACGCTTCCCGAGCAAGGAATGTGGGTGGGGCTGGCTACCGGGTTCTCGTTGCTCTGGGCCTCGATCGCGACGGAATTGGCTCGCACGTACTGGGGATTCGAGCCCAACCCTCTACCTGGCGGCTCGGGGTTCGCCATTCTCGGCGTCGTAGCGGCGGCACTGTGGTTCGCCTTCGTCTTCAACGTCGATGCCCTGCGGCAATCCATTGCCAAGGTGACGAGGCGTAGGTCGGAGTTGCTTGCGGCGACCCTTCGCCGCACGGGGGCTGGCCGGTTGTATGCCGAGAAGCGTCACGGCATCGGAGTTGCCCTGCTGTTCCTCCTCGTCGTCTTGTGCGTCGGCCTATTGGGTTGGTACACCCTCGGGTCTGAGGGGCCCGCTCACAGCCCGTTCGCCGACGCGCTTCTTGCCGTGGTCTTGCTGTCGCCGTTCATCTCGAATCGGTGGTTCACCGCGCTTGCGGTGTTGCCTGTTGTGCTCTCCGCTTTCGTCGTGGTGGCGTTCCTCGAGCCGGTCATCTACCCCGGGCACGAAGCCGCATCCCCCGACCTGCTTCACGTTCTCAACACCTGCGTCACGACCGCTGTCGCGGTGCTGATCGCCGTGGCCATCAAGTACTCGGAGCAGCAGCCGCCCGAGGGCGCGACCGCCGACTAGTTTCGTCGCCAGCGTCAGGCCGGCGGCCAGACCGCGATGATGAGCGCCATGATGACGATCGTCACGAGCTCTTGCGCGCAGTTGAGCACCGTGAGCTTCGTTGTGCGGCGGTCGAGCTGGTCGCGCGTGATGACCGCGCGGCCGTAAATCCCGCCCAGAGGATCACGCCCGTGACGAGGGCGTTCACTAGGAACGATCCGCCGTAGAACTGGACGAGATCCAGACCGCGCCGGCGAGACCCACGCGGTCACGAACGACACGATGAGGGTGACGACGATGGGGCGGCGCTCGGCATCCAGGTCGACGACATCGACGTGAAGGCGGAGGGCGATCTGGATGCGCGGCGCCTGTTCGGCATCGACGAGTCGGTGCGCGCAGGGTTCGGCGCGGTGCGGCTGAACATCTCGATCTCGGGTCCGGAGTCGGCGGAGCGGTACGACGAGCTGCGTGCCGCGGTCGACGCGCATTGCCCCATGCTCGACCTGTTCGCGAATGAGACGCCCGTCACGACCGTCGTGTCGAAGGTCTGAGCGGGACGGTCTCGAGACGCGGCTGCGCCGCTACTCGACCACCGAGGTCACGGATTGCGTTTGCGCAGCGCCGAGGCCTGATGTGCGGCACGGACGCCCGACTTCTCCGACTCGACGAGGAACGCGGGGGTGTCGGGCGACGCCGTGAACCTCTGCCCGGCGAAGGTGAACTCGGCGGTGCGCCGTTCCACGATTCGACGGCGGGTGCCTCTCTGCGAGGTGCTCCATGAGACGCGAACCCCGACGCGCAGCGAGCTCACGCGCGCACCCGGTAGGCGAGGTAGACCGAGCCGTTGCCGAACCGTCGTTCGTCGAACAGCTCGAGATCGAGCGCCTTTACGTCGGGCAGGAACCGCGTGCCGCTGCCGATGATCGCCGGTGCGGTGATCACGTGTACCTCGTCGAGCAACCCGGCACGGGCGGCCACCGCGGCGAGCTCGCCGCCGCCGATCGCGAGCCCCGACAACGAGGATGCCTTGAGCTCGCGCACCTCGTCGGCGTCGAACTCGGCGCGCAGCTCGGTGCGCTTCGTAGTCACCTCGGTGAGTGTGCGCGAGTAGACGATCTTGTCGGTCTGCATCCATTGCTCGGCGAATTCGCGCTCGGCGGCCGAGATGTCCTCGGGAGCCATGTGCTCCCACGCCGTCATGACCTCGTACATCTTGCGCCCGAAGAGGTAGGTGCCGATGGGGGCAAAGAGCTGGTTGATGAACGTGTGCACGGCGACATCCGGTTCGCCCCAGCTCCACGTGCCGTCGGGGCCGGCGATGTAGCCGTCGAGGGAGGCGGTGTTGAAGTACACGAGTTTGCCCGACATCCCGTCAGTCAACCCGCCTCGGTGGCTTCTGCACAGACGCTGGCGCGCGACGCTCTAGTCGGTTAGATCCTCGGCAGCCCCGCCGTCCGCGAGCCAGGCGGCGACGGCGGGCCAATCTCCGTAGTCGACGGAGGGACGGGGCTCGTCGGCGGTCAGGCGGCCCGTGCGTCGGGCCCACCTCTCCCAGAGCACCGAGTACCGCGTGCCGACGAAGCCGTGCGCCGGACGGTCGTCGTCGTCGCCCAGGAACACGTCCTCGGGCTGACCGCGATCGACGAGGAACACCGCGCGCACCTGGCGCCAAGCCAGCACGGCACCCCACGAGTCCATCCGCGCGGGGCCGTTCAGGCTCTCGACCGCCCAGCCCGCGTCCCGCATCTCGCGGTAGACGGTGGTGGCCGGCTCGTCGAGCTTCGTCAGGAACAGCTCGAAGTCTTCGCGCCGCATCATGCCCGCAACCTACCGCGTCGGCCCCCCTACCCGACGACGGTGACCTGCTGGTAGTCGCTCGGGTTCAGCCCCAGCGCGAGGATGTCGTCCTCGCCGAAGTTGATGTCGCCGCCGAGATACTGACCCGTCGTCGGGTTCACGTAGTAGACCTCGGCGCCCGTGGCGACCTGCCACGTCTGCCCGGTCGTCGAGCCGCCGGGCGGGCTGCCGACGGGAGCGGTCGTGTGCTCCTCGTTGAGGTAGTTGATGAACTGCATCTGGTTGTAGTCCATGGCATCCATGCGGTCGTAGTACGCGGCCATGCTCGCGTCGTTCGACGCCCAGATCGCCTCCATGCGCGACTGGTGGGCGGCCGCCGACTGCTGGATCCACGCCATGTTCGCGTTGTGCTGCGCGATGAGCTGCTGCGTGAACGCCGCCTGCTGCCGCTGGATCTCGGCGTGATTCGCGGCGCTGCGCTGACGCCACTCCTCCTTCGTCTGCAGCGAGGCGCCCATCGCCTCGAGCATCGGACGGAAAGCCTCGACCGTGCGGTCGGTGGCGATGCCCCCGACCGTCGTGCCCCAGGTGAGTCCGAGGTCGAAGGTGACGCCCGAGACGTAGCCGTGGATGCGCCCGCGCTCGGAGTCGTAGCCGAAGTCGACGAGCGCCGCGTCGACGCGCGGCATGGCCATCCCGGCGTCCGCGAACTGCTGCTCGAGCCGGGCGAGCCCGTCGTGGTCGGTGCGCACGCCGTCGAGGCGGAACCCGGGAAGCTGCCCGAACTTCTCGTACGTCCACGTCTCGAAGTAGCTCTCGGCGGGGTCGTACGAGCGCACCTCCATGAAGTCGAGCACGTCGGCGAAGGTGTGCACCTCGGCGGTCGCGTGCTCCGGATGCCAGAAGTTCGGCACCGTGGGATCGCCGAGGAAGACCACCGTCCCGCCGTCGGGGCTGATGCTGCTGACGACCTCGCGGTGGGCGTCGAAGGCCCCCGTGGAGTAGGCGATGCTGTCCCAGCTCGCGGGCACGCTCACGGTGAAGGAGTCGTCGACCGGGTCGGTCATCGTGACGAACTCGAGCGTGGGCCCGGAGGCCGCGACGACGGCGTCGTCGGTGGAGATACCGGGGCGCTCGTCCGGCGGCGTCTCGAACGAGGGGATCGGCGTCGTCATGCACGCGGGCAGGGCGAGGAGGAGGGCGACGGCGCCGGCGAGGCGCCACCCCCGCGTCGGGTCGTGAGGGATCATCACGTGCACCCTACTGAGTCCGGGCGGGTTTCGATACACCGCCTGCGGCGGCACTCAACCCGCGGAGCCTCGCGGTTTCGATACACCGCCTGCGGCGGCACTCAACCCGCGGTGCCTCGCGGTTTCGATACACCGCCTGCGGCGGCACTCAACCCGCGCCGTGCTCCCTCGGTCGGGTGGAGGGCGACGAGGCCGCGGTAGAGCTTCACGAGCGCCTCGCGATCGACGACGCCCGTGCGGGCGCGATCGACGTGCACCGCCTGGATCGCGGCCTCGAGCTGGAAGCGGCCCAGCGGCATCCCGAGCCCCGCGGCGCGACGCAGCAGCGCCTCGCCCTCGACGATGAGCTCGCGCGACCAGAGCGACGTGTCCTGCAGATCGAGCGGCGGCCACGGATCGCCGACGCGCGCGGGGGCCCGCGACTGCGCGAGCGTCAACAGAGCGGCCAGCCCCCACGCCTCGGGCTCGGTCTCGAGGAGCGACGCGAGCAGCACGGCGAGCCAGCGCGCCTCGTCGGCGATCGTCGTGCGGATGTCGTCCGCGGGGGTGAGCCAGTCGATCGCGTAGGCGCCGTAGATCGCCTCGAGCACGGCGGGCAGTCGCGTCGGCAGGTCGGCCCGGGTCGGCACGGCGAACGGGATGCCGGCATCCCGGATGCGCTTCTTCGCCCGCACGAGCCGCTGGGCCATGGCCGCGGGATCGACGCCGAACGCCGCGCCGATGCGGGCCGCGTCGAAGCCCAGCACGACCTGGAGCATGAGCGGCGTGCGGATCGACGCGTCGATCGCCGGATGCGCGCACGCGAAGAGCAGCTCGAGGCGCTTGTCGGGGATGCCGTCCGACGCGAGGGACGCGACATCCACGCCGCCCACGACGGAGTGCGCCTCGTCGAGCACGGTCGACGTGCGCCGCGCCGACGACTTCAGCACGTCGCGCTGCCTGTTGCGAGCCACGGTCATCAGCCAGCCTGAGGGGTTGTCCGGGATGCCCGACACGGGCCAGGAACGCAGCGCCTGCTCGAAGGCGTCGGCGAGGGAGTCCTCGGCCAGAGCGAGGTCGCGCGTCGACGCGGCGAGGAGCGCCACGAGACGGCCGTACGAGTCCCGGGGCGCCGGG
>JAEWKY010000137.1 GCA_023457615.1 Actinomycetes bacterium
CGGCGAGGGCGCCGCCGAGACCGAGGAGGCCGAGCGCCGCGAACGGCAGGATGCCGACGCCCGGCGATCCGGTCACCGCGAGGGTGTCGAGCGAGCCGTCGGTTCCTCCCGGGGCCGGCGTGCCGGACGGGTCGACCGCGGTCGACGGGGTCCCGGGCACGGAGGGGTCCGCCGGGTTGGACGGCGTCGCCGGGGTGGACGGCGTCGCCGGGGTGGCGGGCGTCGCCGTCACCGTGATGCGCACGCTCGCCGCCGTGCCGATCGAGCCGTCGGCGTTGCTGTAGGTGTTGTACCGGAACTCGTCGACCCCGACGAAGCCCGGGTCGGGCACGTAGGCGAAGGTGCCCTTCGAGTCGAGAGCGAGCTCGCCGTGCTGCACGTCCTCGATCACGAGCGACGTGGGCGACGCGATCGGGTCGTCGTTGTCGGAGACGTTGAGGCCGAGCGCCTCGAGGTCGAGCACGGTGTCCTGCACCATCGTGTACGCGTCGTCGCGCAGCGCGACCGGCTCGTGCGGCACGACGACGATCTCGACGGTCGCGCAGTCGTCCTGCCACGCGTCGTCGACCATCCGGTAGCCGAAGCTGTCGACGCCGCTGAAGCCCGGGTCGGGCGTGTAGGCGAAGTCGCCCTCGATGCCGATGAGGTTGATCGTGCCGTGGGCGGGAGTCGGGTCGCACGTGCCGTCGTAGTCGAGGTCGCCCCAGCCCTCGTCGTTCACGAGGAAGCCCTGCTCGGCGGGGACCACGAGCTGGGTCTCGGCCATCACGAAGTAGAGGTCGTCGACGGCCTCGTTGCGCTCCCAGAGCGTGAAGTCGCGTTCGAGGATGCCCTCGTCGAGCTGCACGACGCTCGCCCAGTCGCCGTCCTTCTGGTTCAGCCACCACTGGGGCTGATACTTCGAGAAGAAGCCCGCCGCGGCGTAGACACGGTAGTCGCCCGGGTCGCCGCGCAGCTCGTACACGCCGTCGGCGTCGGTGTCGACCTGGTCGTAGGTGTCGTTGGTGGTCTCGTCGACGAGGTAGACGGTGACGCCGGCGAGCCGGTTGCCGTGGCGGTCGGAGACGACGCCGGCGATGTAGCCGTAGCCGTCGCCGGGCGTGAACTCGGCGATCGGCTGCTCGGCGAGCTGCTCGGCGGCGGGCTCCTCGGCGGCGGCGAGCTGCTCGGCGGCGACGGGCTCCTCAGCGACGGTGGGCTCGTCGGGGACGAGCTCCTCGACGACGAGCTGCGCCGCGGGGGCGTCGGCGGACGCATCCGCGGCGTCGGGCACGTCGGCGGCGACGGGCTCCGACGCGGCGCTCTCCTCGCTCGGCTCGGCCTCCCCGGGCGTCTCGGCGAGCTGCTCGAGCGTGGTGGTCGGCGCGTCCTCGGACACGTCCTCGGCCGCGGCGGAGAGTCCGCCGAGCAGGGTCGTGCCGAGCAGGGCGAGGGTGGTGGCCGCGCCCGCGAGCGTCGCGGTGCGGCGTCGGGTGATGGTGATCATGAGGGTCCGTCCTGTCGGTGTCTACGGTTCGTAGTTTTCTCGACAGTAACTACTGGTCGTAGTTTTCGGATCCGGCAGGTGCTGCCACGGCAGCAAGTTGCCGTCGCCCTCCGGGACGCACCTCGCGTGCGCCGTCCCCCCGCCGCTACGCTCGCGACGTGCGCGCACCTCGACTGCTCCGAGCCCTCGCCGCCGTCGCGGGCGGGCTCCTCCTCGCCGGCACCGCGGCGCTCCCGGCCGCCGCCCTCCCCGAGCCCGATCCGGCCGACGGGCCGACGGTCGTCGCGCTCGACGCCGCGGGGACCGCCGTCGACGACTTCGAGTTCGCCTCGTTCGACGGCGTCTACGAGCTCTCCCGCGGGGACGACGGCAGATCGCGCCTGCGCACCGTCGAGACCCTCGTCGCGGTGTTCCCCGACTACGACCAGAACCGCGGCATCCGTCGGGCCCTCGTGCCGGAGTACAAGGGGCACACGACCGACCTCGACATCGTGAGCGTCACCGACGAGGACGGCACCCCCCGCGACTTCGACGCCGAGACCGACGACGAGGGCTTCTTCGTGCTGACGATCGCCGTCCCGCAGGGCCAGTACGTGCACGGCGAGCAGACCTACGTGATCGAGTACACGCAGTCCGACGTCACCGCCACCTCGACCGATCTCGCCGACGGGGTGACGCGCGACGAGTTCTACTGGGACGTCAACGGCACGGGATGGCGTCAGCCGTTCGGCGAGGTCAGCGCGACGGTGCGCGTCCACGCCGAGCTCGTGCCCGCGCTCACCGGCGAGGCGTTCTGCTACTACGGCTACAGCGACGAGGACGCGCAGTGCACCATCGACGGCACGTCGGACGGCGAGTTCGAGGCCTCCGTGCGCGACCTCTTCCCGTACCAGAACATGACGGTCGCGATCGCCTTCGAGCCGGGCACCTTCACCGGCGCCCCGTTCTGGGCGTACGTGCCGGTCCTCGCCCTGATCGCGATCGCGCTGACCCTCTTCGGCCTGATCTTCGCGCTCGTCACCCGCTTCGTGTTCTGGCGCGACGCCCCGGGTCGCGGCATCGTCGTCGCCCAGTACGAGCCCGCAGAGGGGATGAGCGCACTCCTCGCCGCCAACATCGTCGGCAAGCCGCGGCGCGGGATGGCGGCCTCCCTCGTCGACCTCGCGGTGCGGGGGAACATCCGCATCCTCGAGCACGACCAGGGCTGGAGCAAGGTCTTCGGCGTGCAGCGGCTGACGAGCCAGGGGCTCGGCCCCGACGAGCAGCGCGTCATGGGGGCGCTGTTCTCGGTCAACCCGTTCGCGCTGGGCGGCCTCCCGGGGCTCAAGTCGATCTTCCAGGTCGGCGGTCAGACGCCGCAGCCCGAGCCCGATCCGGCCGGCGAGGTGCGCTGGCTCACCAAGGGCGACTCGGTGCTCGGCCAGCAGGTCGTCGCGCTCACCAAGGCCGTCGAGAAGGAGGCCGAGGCCGGCGGTCTGCGCCGCAAGCCGGGCTGGGGTCCGATGCTCCTCGTGCTCGGCTCGATGCTGCTCGCCGGGCTCCTGCTGATCGTGCAGTCGATCGTCGGGGGCGGCGGCGAGACGAGCATCATCATCACGGTCGTCGGGCTCAACATCCTGCCGTGGGTCGCCATCTTCTCGCTCGGCGCGCTCGCCCGACGCCGGCCGCTCACGGCGAAGGGCTCCGAGCTGCGCGAGCACCTCGAGGGGCTCCGCGAGTTCATCCGGGTCGCCGAGGCCGACCGCCTGCAGATGCTGCAGAGCGTCTCGGGCGCCGAGCGCGTGTCGACCGCCGACGGCGCGGCGATCGTGAAGATCTACGAGCGTCTGCTGCCCTACGCCGTGCTCTTCGGTCTCGAGAAGGAGTGGGCGCAGGAGATCTCGAAGTACTACGACACCGACCCGCCGGACTGGTACTCGGGCACGAACGGCTTCGCGATCGGAGCGTTCGCCGCGGGCATCTCGTCGCTCACCTCGAGCGTCTCGACCTCGTACTCGGGATCGTCGGGGTCGTCGTCGAGCGGCGGCGGCGGAGGCGGCGGGTCGTCGGGCGGCGGCGGAGGCGGAGGTGGCGGCGGTGGAGTCTGACCAGCTCGTCCTGCTGCTGATCCTCGGCGGCGCGCTCGTCGTCGTCGCCGTCGTCACGTGGCCCGCGGTGTCGACC